>JAAZBQ010000218.1 GCA_012513725.1 Chloroflexota bacterium | reverse complement strand
GGCGTGCAGGTGCTCCTGTTCGCGCAGCCGATCCTGAACGTGCTCCTGACCATCGTGTGGGTGGTGGGGATCACGAACGCCCTGAACCTGCTGGACAACATGGACGGCCTCGCCGGGGGCATCGCCACGGTGGCCGCCGCGTTCTACCTGCTGATGGCGGCGATGAGCGGGCAGTATCTCGTGGGGCTGCTGGCCGTCGCCCTGCTGGGCGCCTGCCTCGGGTTCCTGCTGTACAACCTGAACCCGGCCACCATCTTTATGGGCGACGCGGGCAGCCTGTTCCTGGGGTTCGTCCTCGCCGCGGTGGGGATCAAGCTGCGGTTTCCGAGCAACGTCACGTTCGTCACCTGGATGGTGCCGGTGATGGTGCTGGGGCTGCCGATCGCGGACACGACGCTGGTGTTCATCTCGCGCCTGCGCCGGGGCCTGAACCCCCTCACGACGCCGGGCAGGGACCACATCTCGCATCGGCTGGTGCGGTTGGGGCTCACCCCGCGGGAGGCCGTGCTCACCCTGTACCTGGCGGGAGGCGCCTGCGGGCTCGTGGCCACGTACGTCACCCAGGCGTCCGTCGCCGAGGGGTACGGTCTGCTGGGGCTGGTGCTCGCGGCCGGGGGGTATGCCATCTACCGCCTGGAGCAGGTGCCGAGCGGCGACACGCCGGGCGGCGGCGCGCCTGCAGAGCGGCAGGAGGTCGCGCCGGCGACCGCAGGGTTCCACCGGCCGGGCGGCTGAGCCGGCCACCTACGGATGCAAGCATTGTCCATCCTTCTATCGGGGAGCAACACATGGCAAAGAAACGGGACAAGATCGCGCGTCGGCGGCAGGTGAATCGCACGCGCCGGGGCACCGAGCGCGCTGCCAGACCCAAGGCCACGCCCCCGCCGCCGCCCAAAAAGGACGACCGCAAGCGCAAGATGATGGACCTGTACATCTCCATCGGCGTCGTGGTGGTCGTCATCGGGGTCATCGTGGGGCTGTACTACCTGAGCCGGCGCCCGGCCGATCCGGGCCTGGCCGTCGCCACGGCCACCCCCACGATCGCAGCGGAAGGGGCGGAGACACCCGACGCCGCAGGGGAGACCCCTGCGGGAGAAGAGGCAACCGGTAACCCAACAAACGAGGAGGAGAACGTGGCCAAGCAGTGGTCGCAGCCGCCCGCCATGGCCCTCGAGGAGGGCGTCGACTATCGGGCGATCATCAAGACGGAAAAGGGCGACATCACCATCGACCTGTTCGAAGAGCAGGCGCCCGTCACGGTGAACAATTTCGTGTTCCTGGCCCGCGAGGGCTACTATGACGGGGTGACCTTCCACCGGGTGATGCACAACTTTATGGCCCAGGGAGGCGACCCGACGGGGACCGGCTCGGGCGGGCCGGGCTACGAGTTCGAGGACGAGTTCTCACCGGACCTCAAGCACGACTCGGAAGGAACCGTGTCGATGGCCAACGCGGGGCCAGGCACGAACGGCTCCCAGTTCTTCATCACCTACGGCCCCACGCCGCACCTCGATGGCAGACACTCGGTGTTCGGCAAAGTGCTGGAAGGGATGGACGTCCTGCGCACCCTCACCGAGCGCGACCCCCTGCAGAGCCCGACGTACCTGGGCGACAAGATCGTGACCATCGAGATCGTCGAGGCGTAGCGTCCCACATCGCGCCAGACAAGAGCGCCGGGGGGAACCCCGGCGCTCTTGCTGTGAGCGGGCTCCCCCTAATCCGCCCCCTCCAGCCCCGCCACATACGCCGCGCCTCGCTCCTCCATCTGCACGACGTCGGGCACCGCCAGGGTAGCGCCGGTCAGCGCGAGCATCGCCACCCCGGCAGTCACGTACCACGCTTGCACGCCCACCACGTCGGCCAGCGGCCCCGCTACCGCCAGCCCCAGGGGGGAGACCAGTGACGAGAGGCTGGCCATCAGGCTAAACACGCGGCCCTGCATCGCCGCCGGCACGATGGTCTGGAACAGCGCAAACGAGGACCCGTTCACGATCGGCAGCATGATCCCGGAGAGGAGCATGCCCCCGGCGGCCAGCGGGAACCAGCCCGCCGGCGCGAGACCCACCCCCAGCGTCCCCACCCCCAGGAGCAGCAGGCCGAACAGCGTGGTCATGATCCGGCGTCGGAACCCGCCCCACACCCCGAGCAAAAGCCCACCCGCCACCATACCGAACCCCATGGCCGCTTGCAGCGTGGCGAGTTGCATCGCCCCACCGCCAAAGGTGCCCGTCACCAGGAGGGGCGTCAGCGACGAGGCCGGCGCCAGCAGCATGTTCAGCAGCATGACCACGCCCGCCATCCAGCGCATCCCGGCCCAGCCCCACACGAACCGCAACCCGGCGCGCATGTCGGCCAGCAGCGACCCGATTGCGCCCCGGCCGGTGGAGGCCGTTCGCGCCGGCTGCGGCACGGGGATGAACAGGAGGGGCACAACGGCCATCAACGCCGTCCCCACATCGATGGCCAGGATCCCGCCCATAGGCAATAGGCCCAGGAGCAGCGCCCCGAGGGGCGGGGCG
>JAAZBQ010000217.1 GCA_012513725.1 Chloroflexota bacterium | reverse complement strand
GCGAGACGCTGCTCCTCCGCGACACCGCCCATCTCCCCGACGAGCAGGTGACCTCCAACGCCAAGACCAGGCTGGAGGTGGACGCAGAGCCGGTCGCCGGGGCGAATGGGGGGATGGCGGAGGGCCAGCACAACTAGGCGACCCGGGCGGCCGCGCCGGCTGTTTGTCGGTTCGGCGGCGAGAGGGTATGCTGGCTCCGGTGCCGCTGTCGGTGCCTGCTGGGAGATGAACCCGCGATGCTCCCGGCACGGCAGTCGAAAGGCAAGGGGGAAGTAGCGGGCACGTGCGCCGGGGTGACCCGCGCACTGCTTCCCTGAGGGTAGTGGTCCATTGAAGTTGGTATACGATAGGAGCATCATGCACGATCTATCCCGTCGCGAGTTTCTTCGCATCTCTTCCTTGGCCGCAGTAGGCAGCCTGGCGGCAGCATGTGCGAGTCCCGGCACCCCTGCCCCGCAGCCCGGCGGCGCGTCGGATCCGGCGCCCACCGAGGCACCCGGCCAGCCGGCGGCGCCGGCTCCCTCGGCGCCCGGTGCCGAGGGGCGCTTTGGTGAAGTGCCTATGCTGGCTGACCTCGTCGCCAGTGGTGAACTGCCCCCGGTGGAGGAGCGCCTGCCCGAGAGCCCCTCCGTGTACCCCGTGCTGGAGATGACCGGCAAGTATGGCGGCACCATCCGCCGCGGTTTTACCGGGGTGACCGATCGGACCGGTCCCAGCAAGATCGTGGACATCAGCCTGGTCCACTTTGACACCGATCTGAGCATCCGCCCGGATATCTGCGAGTCGTGGGAGCAGAACGCCGACGCCACCTTGTTCACCATCCACCTCCGCAAGGGGATGAAGTGGTCCGACGGCGAGCCGTTTGATGCCTCGGCGTTCACCTACTATTACGACCATGTTGCGACGAACAAGGACATCAGCCCGGTGATGCCCGAGCGCTTGAGCACCGGCACGCCGTCGGTGCCGGCCACGCTGGAGGCAGTGGACGACTATACCGTGGTCATCGAGTTCGCCCATCCGAACCCGATCTTTATGCAGCGGCTGAACCGGAGTCAGATCTTTGCGCCCGCCCACTATATGCGGCGCTTTCATATCGAGCTGACCGATGATACCGAGGCCCTCCAGAGCCAGGTGGAGGCGGCCGGCTTTAACACCTGGGCCGACCATTACTCGGACCGCGATCAGTGGTGGGCGAACCCCGAGCGCCCGTCGGTTTCCGCCTGGCTGGCCCAGAACGACCTGGCAAACGAGATCTTTGTCGTCGAGCGCAACCCGTACTTTTGCGCGGTGGACCCCGATGGCCAGCAGTTGCCCTATGTGGATCGCATCACCCACCGGCTGTTCGAAAAGCCGGATGTCTTTAACATGTGGATCCTGAATGGCGAGATCGACTGGCAGCATCGCCACGTGGATCTGGGCAACTACACCCTGCTCAAGGACGGCGAGCAGTCCGGCGGCTATCGCGTGATGGAGTGGATCGGCGGCACCGGCGCCACCCTGTACATCAACCACAACTGCCGGGATCCCCGCATCGCCGAGTTCATGCAGGACCGCAACGTGCGCAAAGCCCTGAACCTGGCGATGAACCGCGACGAGATCAACCAGCTGGTGTACGACGGCATCGCCACCCCGCGCCAGGCCAGCCCCATCTCGGCCAGCCCCTACTATCACGAGGGGGCGGCCACCGCGTATATCGACTATGATCCCGAGCAGGCCAACGCACTCCTCGACGAGGCGGGGTACTCGGAGCGCAACGGCGAGGGGATGCGGCTGTGGAAGGACGGCAGCGGCGATGTCCTCTCCTTTGTGATGGAGGGATGGGCCACCGGCGGCAGCGTGCTGGACGACGCCGCCCAGATGCTGGTGCGCTATCTGACAGACGTCGGGATCACCTGCTCCTGGAAGTCGCAGGAGCGATTCCTGGTCTACGAGCGCTCGGACTCGAACAACGTCGAGGCGGTGTTCCGCGATAGTGGGCACGAGATCTTTCTGTTCCTCCGCGAGCACCCCTACATCGGCAACGCCACCCACCACCCGTGGGGCGGCGGCTGGGGGATCTGGTACCAGAACCCTGAGGACCCCAACGCCGAGGAGCCGCCGGAGGGCCACTTTCTCTGGGATGTCTGGGACCTGTGGGAGCGGGCCAACGTCGAGCCGGACGATGCCCAGCGCAAGGCCCTGGTCAGCCAGATGTTCGACATCTGGGCCGAAGAGGTGCCGGTGGTGGGCATCCTCGGGGAGCTCCCCAGCCTGGTGGTGGTAAAGGACGGGCTGCGCAACTGCGGGCCCGGTTTTGCCCAGACGGATCCTACGGCTGACGAGAACCTGATCGGCACCCCCACCCTCTTCTGGGAGGAGCCGGAACTGCACGCCTAGCTACAAGATGCGTGGCGGCGAGGCCCGATGGCCTCGCCGCCGTGCTATACGCCCCAGATCGGAGAACCACACCACCATGCACATCCACAACGTGGACCTGCACTACCACGCCGGACAGGAGCGCGAGCCGGGCACCACGGTGAGCGACTATCTGGAGCACGCCGTGGTCACCGGGCGTCGGGTGCTGGGCATCACCGACCACTATGGCCTGTACGCCGATCCGCCCCGGCCCGACAAGCAGTACCTGTACGAGCGCAGCCTGCGGGGGCTCCGGGCGTATCGTGACGAGGTGATGGACCTGGCCCCCGCCTTTCCCAGTCTGATGTTACGCTTTGCCCCCGAGTTGAGCCCCCGTGTGGCGCTGGACGAGGTGCCCGACGAGGTGCTGGCCATGTCGGACTATTTCATCTGCGAGACGGCCTTTCCCGCCGGCAGCATCGCCGAGAACACGGCGGCCACGGTGCAGCGGATCGAGCAGGTGGGGCGGTTCGTCGAGCGCACGGGCAAGCCCGCCTTTATCGCGCACCCGTTCCGCTCGTCGGCCAACTATCGCCTGGTCAAGCGTGACATTGAGCCGTGGGTCAGCGCGTTGGCGCCGCGGCCGGCGCTGGACTTTGCGCCCGAGGAACTAACGCGCTTCTTCCTCTTGGACGTGGCAGAGATCGGGGCGACCTCCGCCGCCTACGGCGTGCCCCTCGAGGTGAACGGCAACACCCACTACCGGATGCTGTGCTCCAACCTGCCCGGCGTCCTGCAGATGCTCTACGCTGCCCACTGCCTCCTGCAAGAGCAGGGCGCCGAGTTTGTGCCCGGCAGCGACCAGCACGGCTTTCGGCGCAGCGTGGGGCGCGTGGGCTCCTACGTGCCCTTTGACTGCTTCCAGGTGCTGGGCCTTGGGGCGGGGGATCTTCCGTTCCTGCAGCGGATCGGCGTGCCCCAGACGGCCTGAGGCGGCGGACTCGGGGC
>JAAZBQ010000216.1 GCA_012513725.1 Chloroflexota bacterium | reverse complement strand
GGCCCCCAGGCGATCAACGTCGAGAACCTGGAGCAGTTCCAGGGTGAGGACTATAAACTCCAGATCGCCCGCCACTATTACGTCGAGGATACCCTCATCGACCACGAACCGGTCGAGACGGTGACGTTTTCGCTGGACGGGGCGGACCTGCGCTGGCGTGCCTTCCGCACGCTGGACGACCACTTTGTGGATCTGACGGCGTTCTACCACACCACCCATTACCTACGCTCCTGGGCCTTCACCGGCTTGTTGTCTGCCGGCGAGCAGCAGGTCCAAATGGTGCTCACCACCAATGGCCCGGCGGATGTGTGGATCAACGGCGCGCACGTACATCGGCAGGAGCATTTTTCCCATCAGGATCCGCGCAGCGTCTCGTTCGATGCCACCCTGCAGGACGGGCTGAACGAGATCATGGTGCGCTTTGAAGAGGTCGCCGCCCGCGAGTGCCCGTACGCCATGGCGCTCCAGGTGCAGGGCGGCGAGTACCCCGAGCGCCCGGTGCGGGTGCCGGTGGTGAACATGTCCATCGGCCGGCGGCTGATGCTCGAGAACATCGTGGATCAGACGGTGCTGGATCGCGACGTGTACGTCAGCGATCAGGTGATCCAGCTCAGCTGGCCCGAGGAGATGGCCATCTCGAGCAAGATGGGCGCCCGCCTGCAAAAGCCGGACGGCCGCATCTACGCCGAGGCGCACCCGGTGGCCATCGGCGGCAAGAGCCAGAATATGGTGCGCGCCTACGAGGTGCCCGAGGGCGAGTTGCGCCTCTTCCTCATGGCGCCGCCCGAGGAGTACTATGAGGCGAACATGCGGGTGCAAAAAGAGTACTCGCTCTACGCCTTCCGGAACAAGTTCTCCGAGCAGCCCTACGGCACCTACGAGGACCGGCGCGTCGAGGCCCTGCGCGACGCGGCGTACCGGCTCGAGGGCGGGCTCTACTCTGAGATCGCCAAGATGGAGATGGGCCTCTGGAAGCGCCTGAACACCGATCCCATCACCAAGGCCATCGACGGGATCAACAGGCGCGAGGACTGCAGCGATTTCTACCTCGTCGGCATTCTCGGCGCGCTGTATCGATACGCCGATGACGAGAACTTCCCCGCGGACCTCAAGGGCCCCATGGAAGAGTGCGTCCTGAACTTCAAGTACTGGGACGACGAGCCGGGCGCCGACGCGATGTGCTATCGCACCGAGAACCACTCCATCCTCTTCCACACCTGCGAGGTGCTGGCCGGCCAGCTCTACCCGGAGGCGACCTTTAGCAACGCCGGCGAGAACGGCGCCTGGCACGCGGAAAAGGGCAAGCAGTTGGCCCTCGACTGGCTGCTCCTCCGCGGGCAGTACGGTTTCCAGGAGTGGGACTCGAACTGCTACTTTGAGGAGGACATCCTGGCCCTCGCGCACCTGGCGGATCTCTCCCACGATGCCGACCTCCAGGAGATGGCCGCCGTGGTGCTCGACAAGATGCTCTTTACCATGGCGCTGAACTCCTTCAAGGGCGTGTTCGGCTCCACCCACGGCCGCACCTATACACCGTTCATCAAGGGCGGCCGCCGCGAGGCCACCTCGGGCATCCAGCGGATGGCCTGGGGGATGGGCTGCTACAACGAGCACATCCGCGGCGTCGTGGCCCTGGCCTGCGCCAAGGAGAACTATCAGGTCCACGACCTGCTCTACGCGGTGGGCGTCGATCGGCCGGACGAGGTCTGGAACCGCGAGCGCCACGGCGCCGGCTCCCAGCCGACGGATGCCCCCGAGGGCACGCCCACGTGGGGCGTCGACAAGGTCACCTACAAGACCCCCGACTATATGCTGGCCTCGGCGCAAGATTACCATCCGGGCGAACAGGGTTACCAGCAGCACATCTGGCAGGCCACCATGGGGCCGGATGCGGTGGTGTTCGTTACCCACCCCTCCAAGGTCAGCGAGGAGGGCTCGCACCGGCCGAACTTCTGGCACGGCAACTATGTGCTGCCCCGGGTGGCGCAGTGGAAGGACGTCCTCGTGGCGATCCACGACCTCCCCGAGGGCGACTGGCTGGGCTTTACCCACGCCTACTTTCCCGAGTTTGCCTTTGAGGAGCACACCGTCCGCGACAACTGGGCCTTTGCCAAGGCGGGCGACGGCTACCTGGCGCTCTACGCGGCGCAGGGGCTGGAGCGCACCACCGCCGGGCAGAACGCCTTCCGCGAGCTGCGTTCCTACGGCAACAAGAACGTTTGGGTGTGCCAGATGGGCCGCGCCGAGCTGGACGGCACCTTTGAGGAGTTCCAGGAAAAGGTGCTGGCGGCCCCGCCCGAGGTGAATCTCGACGACCTCCGGGTAACCTACGCCAACATGCGCGGCCAGACACTGGCCTTTGGCTGGGAGGGCCCCCTGACGGTCGATGGCGAGGAGCAGGCCATCACCGGCTTCCCGCACTATGATTCGATGTACTGCCAGGCCGAAATGCCGGCGAGCATGATGGAGCTCAAGTACCTGGACTGGGTGCTGCGGCTGAACTTTGAACTCTAGCCTCTACGGCTAGGAGAGACGACGCGCCCCCGAGGCCTTGGGCCCCGGGGGCGCGCTTTCTTCTTCAGTGGGGAGGGCGATCAGGTAGTCTCGAACTGCACCCTGGCCTTGTCCTGCACGAGGTAGTAGATGATCAGCCCGCCGATCACCGTGCCGATGGGAAAGTTCGGCAGCCGGAAGACGCTGAGCACGATCGCCGCCCAGCGGGCCCAGTTCTGCATCCGGAGCAGCCCCCACCCCACCACGACGTTCACGACCGCGAGCAGGACGAGGAACATGGCGCCGACGGTCAGGAACCCGAGGGGGATGATGATGCTCGGCTCGTTCGTGGCGGCAAAGAGGATGGCAAAGCCCGCCAGCCCAATGGCCAACAGCCCAAACAGGAGCATCGCCGCCTCGATAAAGTGATAGATGGCGATGATCAGTACCTCATCGGGACGCTTCTTGATCTCTGTCGTCATTCCTGACCTTCCTTTCTGCATTCTGCCAACGCCCGAGCGCGTGGGAGGGCTCCAGGTTGCCGGGCAGCCTATAGGTTACCTGTGCTGCAGACGGCCCGCAAGTGCGGCGGCCCGCGACCCCACTGCCGTCTATACGCAGACCTTATGCTCCGGTTGCGCGCCCGGCCGCCGTCTGCTATCCTCCACCACGCACACCCTCTCCCCTGCAGCCGAGGATGCACAAGGAGCCGCCATGACCGAGCAATCGAACCTGGTGAACCGCGCCTACGACGCCGTCGACCGCCGCGACGACCTGGTCTTTCGCACCGTAACGGACCACGCCGGCGAGCGCGTCGACCTGCGCCTCGACGTCTACCTTCCCGCCGAGGACGACCGCGCCGATCGGCCTGCCATCCTCTGGATCCACGGCGGGGGGTTTCGCCCGGGGAACGACAAGCAACAGGGCTACATCGTCCGCATCGCCACCGAGTTCGCCCTGCGGGGGTACGTCTGCTTTTCCTGCGACTATCGCGTGCGCGAGGACCCCTTCTCCGACCTCGCCGGCACCCTGCGCGACGCCGCCGACGACTGCCGGGCCGCGCTGATCTGGATCGGCGCGCACGCCGAGGAGTTCGGCATTCGGGCCGACCGCGTGGTGGTGGGCGGGGGCTCGGCCGGCGGGATGACGGCCGTCAACCTCTGCGCCCTGGAGGCGGCCAGCGGGCCGAGCGAGGGCGCGCCCGCCATCACGGCCCTGGTGGACCTGTGGGGCAGCCCGGATCCTTCCTCGGGCTATCTGATGCCCGTGGACGGGCGCTTTCCGCCGACCGTCATCGTCCATGGCACGGCCGACCAGTTGGTGCCCCACGAGAACAGTGTGGAGTTGGCCGTCACGCTCGAGCGCCACGGCGTGCGCAACGAGCTGATCCTCATTCCGGGGGCTCCGCACACCCCGGTGGCGCACATGGAT
>JAAZBQ010000215.1 GCA_012513725.1 Chloroflexota bacterium | reverse complement strand
GCACGCCCACCGGGTGCTCGTCCGGGCGCCGGCCCAGGGCCTCCAGGGTATTGCGCACCGTGCTGACGAGGGGCTGGCCGTCGCCCTGCGGAGGGGAGGCGTCGAGAGGACAGACGAGGTCGAGGTCGGTTGCCGCAACATACGCCGTGGCGCCGGAAGGCAGGTTCTCCACACAGGCGGTGGCGCGCAGATCGCTCAGGGGCGCGGCGATAGCCGGCTGCCCATAGACCACGGCGTGTTCGCCAAGGAGGATGACCTTTCCCGCCGCCGAGGCGCACGACGTCGCGAGCGAATGCACTGCTCCTCCTGTACGTGCTAACGGAATGCGACTATACCGCGCCGGCCGGGGTGTGTCAAGAAAGTGGCGTCGCGCTCGATCGCCATACCCCCCGCCGGCCGCTCCCGGCCAGGGCGTCGGCGCCCCTAACAGATCCGCGGCAGCAGCTCGCCCGTCGGCATCTCCAATAGGCGGTGGGCGCCCAGGGGGGTGGTCAGCACCACGCGCCCGGGATGGTCGGCCGTCACCCCGCCGATGACGGCGGCGCCGGCTCCCAGGGGATGGCCCTGCAGCGCCCGCAGGGCGCGTTCCGCGGAGCCGGGGGCCACTGCCGCAACCAGGCAGCCCTCGCACGCCGCGTGCAGCGGATCGATGCCCAGCATCTCGCAGGCGGCGCGCACCTCCTCGCGGACGGGGATAGCGTCCTCCATCAGGTCGATGCCCACCCCCTCGCCGGAAGCCCACTCGTTGACCACGGCGGCCAGCCCGCCGCGGGTGGGGTCGCGGAGGGCGTGCACGTCGCCGGGGGGGCAGGCGCCGAGGAGTGCGGCGACCAGGCCGCCCAGCGGCGCGCAATCGCTCACCGGCGCGGGGTGAAACGGCAGCCCCTCCCGGGCGGCCATCACCGCCAGGCCGTGATCGCCCACCGGCCCGCTGACCAGCAGCCGGTCGCCGGGGGCGATGGCGTCCGTGCGCAACGCATGCCCGCCAGAGAGCGACCCGACGCCCGCCGTGGTGATGTACAGCCCGTCGGCGCCGCCGCGCCCCACTACCTTGGTGTCTCCCGCGACGATCGCCACCCCCGCCTCGCGCGCCGCCTCGGCCATGGCGGTAACGATGCGCTCCAGAACCCCGAGCGCCAGCCCCTCCTCGATGATGAATGCCGCACTGAGGTAGCGCGGCGTGGCGCCCGACATGGCCAGGTCGTTCACCGTGCCGCAGACGGCCAGACGCCCAATGTCACCCCCGGGAAAGAAGAGGGGCGAGACGACAAAAGCGTCCGTGGTAAAGGCCAAGCGCTCGCCCGGGCTCTCCAGAACCGCAGCGTCCTGCTGCGCCGCAAGAACCGGGTCTGCGAAATGCCGCAAAAAGAGGTCGGAGATCAGCCGGTGGGTGAGCAGCCCGCCGCTGCCGTGGGCCAGAAGGATGACGTCGTCACTCATCGCGCCTCTCCGTAGCGATAGTGGGCGGCACAGGCCCCCTCTCCGCTCACCATGCAGGGCCCCACGGGGTGCAGCGGGGTGCAGACGGTGCGGTAGAGCGGGCACTCGGTGGGCTCCAGCGTCCCGCGTAGCACGTCGCCGCAGCGGCAACCGGGCGGGTCTCCGGCGGGCTCGACGCCCTCCAGCGCCGCGGAAAAGACCTGGCCCGCGTCGCGATGGGCATAGGCCGGTCGGAGGGCCAGTCCGCTCCCGGGCAGCACGCCCAGGCCGCGCCAGTCGGCGTCCGCCACGGAAAAGACGCGCTCCAGCGCCTCCTGCGCGACGGGATTGCCCTCGGGCCGAACGCCCCGCCCGTAGGCGTTCACTACCTTGGCCTGCCCCCCTTCGGCCATCTCCACCAGGCGGGCGATCGCCTCCAGGAGGTCCAGGGGCTCGAAACCGGCCACGGCGCAGGGCACGCGATAGTCATCGGCCAACGGCCGCCAGGCCCGCGACCCCACCACGGCGGCCACGTGGCCCGGGCCGATGACGCCGTCCAGGTGCACGGCGCCCCCCTCCAGGATGGCCCGCATGGCGGGCAGGGTGCGCTTGTGCAGGGAGTGGAGGTACAGGTTGGGCACCCCCTCGGCTTCGGCCCGCTCGACGGTGGCCGCCACGCCGGGGGCGGTGGTTTCGAACCCGATACCCAGGAGAATGACCGGGCGATCGGGATGCCGGCGAGCCAGCGCCAGGGCGTTGAGCGGCGAATACACCACGCGGACGTCGGCGCCGCCGGCGCGGGCCGCCTCCAGCGTGCCGCAGGAGCCCGGCACCCGCACCATGTCGCCGAACGTGGCCAGGATGGCGTCCGGCACGCGAGCCAGGGCGATGGCGCGGTCCAGATCCGCCGCCGAGGTGACGCACACGGGACAGCCCGGCCCGGAGCGCAGCCGCACCGTGGCGGGCAGCAGCTGGCGCAGCCCAAAGCGCAGGATGGCGTGGGTGTGCCCGCCGCAGAACTCCATGAGGGTCACCGGGCGCCGGCTGGAGGCGGTGATCTGGGCGATGAGGGCGCGGGCTGCGGCAGGGTCGCGGTACTCGTCGACGTACCTCACGCGTTCTCCTCGTCGGTGGCCCGCTCGCCGCCCGCACTGCGCTCCATCTCCGCGGCGAGGGCGGCCATCTCGGCGAACAGGCGCAGGCTCTCCTCGGCCTCCTCCCGGTCGAGACGCTGGATGGCGAACCCGGTGTGCAGGAGCACGTAATCGCCCACGCAGGCCTCTGGCGTCAGGAGCAGACTGATGGTGTGCTCCATCCCGCCAATCTCCACGACCCCCTGGTCGCCGTCGATGGACAAGATGCGCACGGGCACTGCCAGGCACATGGTCTTCCCCCTCCCCTACTCGGCCAGAGCCGCCACGGCGGCTTGACCGAGACTGATTCCCCCGTCGTTGGCCGGCACCTGCCGATGCACGAGCACCCGGAACCCGACCGCCCGGAGCGCCTGCACCGCCCCCTCCAGGAGCAGGCGGTTCTGGAAGCAACCCCCGCTCAGCGCCGCCGTCCACACCCCCGTCTCCTTGGCGATCGCCCGGCTCACCGCCACCACCATGTCGATGACGGTGGCGTGGAAGCGGCGGGCGATCCGGCTGGAGGGCTCGCCGCGGACCAGGTCATCCAGGAGGCCGTCGAACAGCGGCGCCACCCGCACCAAGGACGCCCCATCCGCACGATCCAAGCCATAGGAGTAGGCGTCCTGCGCGTCCGTTGCCCCTGCGCCGGACCCGGCCAGCATCTCCAACTCGATAGCCGCCTGCCCCTCGTAGGTGATGGCGCGCCGCACGTCCAGCAGGGCCGCCACGGCGTCGAACAGCCTGCCCATGGAAGAGGTCAGCGGAACGTTCACCCCCCGGGCCACCTGGCGCTCGAGCACCGCCAGCGCCTCCGGCGGCGCCCCCGCGGGGACGAGCCAGCCGGGCGCCTCGCCGCGAAGGGCCAGCAGGTACCCCGCGGCGATTCGCCAGGGCTGGCGGGTGGCCGCGTCGCCGCCGGGCAGGGGCAAGTACTCTAGGTGGGCGAGCCGGCGGTAGCCCCTGTAGTCGCCGAACAGCCACTCGCCGCCCCACAGGTGGCCATCCGCCCCATAGCCGGTGCCGTCCAGGGTCACGCCGATCACCGGGCCATCGGCGGGCAGCCAGCCGTTATCGGCCAGGCAGGCCGCCAGGTGCGCGTGGTGGTGTTGCACGGTGTGCAGGTGCAGGCCTTCCCGCTCGGCCAGGGCCCGTCCCAGCCGCGTGGCGGCATAGTCGGGATGGAGGTCCACCACGACCGCCCCGGGCTGGAGGTCGAGCAGCCGCCGATACCACTCTAGAGTACGCTCCAGATGCTCGACGGTCTCCAGGTTCTCCAAGTCGCCGATGTGGGGCGACAGGAACGCATCGCGGTCGCGGGCCAGGCAGGAAGTGTTCTTGAGTTCCGCCCCGCAGGCGAGCAGCGGCGGGCTGGCAACGGGCAGACGGATGGGGAGCGGAGCATACCCCCGGGCGCGGCGGATGGGCTGGGCCAGCGGCTCGCCCCCCACGTCAGGCACCCACCACACCGAGTCGTCGTAGCGCGCCACGATCTCCCGGTCGTGCATCAGGAAAGCGTCCACCAGGAGCGCCAGGCGCGCCAGTGCCTCGTCGTTCTCGGCCGCGATCGGCTCCTCGCTCCGGTTGCCGCTGGTCATCACCAGCGGACGGCCCACATCGCCGAGGAGCAGGTGGTGGAGCGGGGTATAGGGCAGCATGACGCCGAGGTAGCGGTTCCCGGGCCCTACGGCCGGGGCGATGGAGGAATCCGCCCGCCACTCCAGGAGCACGATCGGGCACTCGGGCGAGGCGAGGAGCCGCTCCTCCGCGGCCGACACCCGGCAGTGGGCGCGTACGGTGGCCAGATCGGCCATCATCACCGCCAACGGCTTGTGCGGACGCGCCTTGCGGGCCCGTAGGGCCTCCACCGCCGCCGGGTCCGTCGCGTCGCAGGCCAACTGGTAGCCGCCCAGCCCCTTGACGGCCAGGATCGCCCCCTCGCCCAGCATCCGCGCGGCCCGGGCGATGGCGTCGCCCGCAGCCTCCGGCGGCAACCCCGCCCCACGCGCCGGCTGCGCGCCTCCGGGCGCCAGCCACAGGCGCGGCCCGCAAACGGGGCAGGCGTTCGGCTGGGCGTGGAATCGCCGGTCGCCGGGATCCTCGTACTCGGCCCGGCAGGCCGGGCACATGTCGAAATCGCGCATGGTGGTCACGGGCCGGTCGTAGGGCAGGGCGGTAATGATGGTAAAGCGGGGCCCGCAGTGCGTGCAGTTCGTAAAGGGGTAGCGATAGCGCCGATCGGCGGGATCCCGCACCTCGGCCAGGCACTCGGCGCAGGTGGCGACGTCCGGCGAGACCAGTTGGTGCGCGCCCGGCCGCTCGCAGGAGGGCCGGATGGAAAAGCCCTCCTCCCCAGTCGGCGCGCAGGCCCGAACGGCTACCGAATCGACGTGCGCCAGGGGCGGCGCCTCGGCCCGCAGGGCGGCTACGAGGGCATCCAGGTGGTCCGGCGGGCCCTCCGCCTCGATGGTCACCCCGCCCGAGTGGTTCTGGACCCAACCCGAGAGGCCCAGGCCCCCGGCCAGGCGGTAGACAAAGGGGCGAAAGCCCACCCCCTGCACGACGCCGCCGACGTCGATGCGATAGCGGGTGCCAGCGGACGCGTCCATTCAGCCCGGCCGCGCTCGCAGGCCGTCCAGCCAGTCGACCCAGTCGGAGAGCCCCTCGTCGGTCCGGCAGGATGTCTCGAACACCCGCGCCCGGGGGTTCACCCCCTGCACCAGGCGGCGAAAGGCCGGCAGGTCGAAATCGAGGTATGGCAGGAGGTCGATCTTGTTCACCACCACGACGTCGGCGGCGATGAACATGGCCGGGTATTTGTACGGTTTGTCGTCGCCCTCGGGCACGCTGGCGATCACCACGTTCTGCGACTCGCCCAGGCGAAAGCCCGCCGGGCAGACGAGGTTGCCCACGTTTTCAATGAGGAGGAGGTCCATATCGTCCAAGGGCAGCGCGTCGAGGGCCGAACGTACCATCGGCGCATCCAGGTGGCAGCCGCCCCCGGTGTTCACCTGCACCACGGGGACGCCGGTGGTGGCCACCCGGTCCGCATCGATCTGCGAGGCGGTGTCCCCCTCGATGACGCCGATCCGCGCCCGCCCGTCGAGCGCCTCGATGGTGCGCAGGATGAGGCTCGTCTTGCCGGCCCCGGGGGAGGCCATCAGGTTGACGGCCACCACGCCCCGCTCGGCCAGGAGCCGCCGGTTGTCGGCGGCCACCGAGTCGTTGGCCTGCATGAACTGCTGTACGACCTTGACCTCAGGCATTCGTCCCGCCCCTCTCCTCACTCCACCTCGATGGCGTCGAGGTAGAACTCGCGCCCCGCCACCACGTCGCCCCCCGCGGCCCCGCAGTGCGGGCAGGTCCAATCCATGGGCCGCATGGCGAACTCGCCGCCACAGTTGCGGCAGCGCAACCGCGGCGCCACCCGGGTAAAGCGCAGGCGGGCGCCCTCGGCGATGGTGCCCTTGCTCAGGAAATCAAAGTAGAACTGCACCGAATCGTCGACGATGCTGCTCAGATCGCCCACCACGAGGTGGATGGACGTGATGCGCTTGGCCTGGGCCTCTTGGGCGTGCTGCGTGGCGATGCGCAGCATCTCTTCCGTGACTGATAGTTCGTGCATAGCCAGAGTATAGGGAGAACCGCTCCTTATGGCGAGTCGCCTCGGCAAGGCGATCCGCTGCGGTGCACGCCCTCCCTGCGCCGCACACACAACACGCCGGGCGGCACGCGTGCCGCCCGGCGTGGAACGAAACGTTGGCGCGCGACAGCGCGTCCTACTTGGCGCTGGCCACCCGGGCCTTGCCGCTCTTGGCCGCCGCGGGCGCCGGGGACTCTTCTCGGAGGTAGATCCACCAATACGCCGCACCGACGAACACCGCGCCGCCGATGATGTTGCCGATGGTCACCGGCAGGAGGTTCGAGAACAGGAACTGGCCAACGCTCACGTTTGCGCCGTTCAGCATCCCGAGGGGGATGAAGAACATGTTGGCGATCGAGTGCTCCAGGCCCATGGCCACAAACGCCATGATCGGGAACCAGATGGCCAGGATCTTGCCGCCGATGTCATCGGCGCCGATGGCCATCCACACTGCGAGCACCACCAGCCAGTTGCAGCCGACGCCGCGCAGGATGGCCTGGCCCCAGGTCAGCGCGACCTTGCCCTCGGCGATCGACGCAGCGGCCTCGCCCAGGATGCCGCCGCTCACGATCCCGGTCCAGTAAGCGATGAACAGGGCCACAAAAACCGAGCCGACAAAGTTCCCGAGGTACACGAACCCCCAGTTGCGCGCCAGGCCCTTCCAGGAGGTCTGGCCGGAGAGGCAACCGGTGGGGATCAGCCCGCAGTTGCCGGTGAACAGCTCGGCACCGGCGATGATCACCAGCATGAGGCCCACGGGGAACACGCCGCCAAAGACGAGCTTGCCCAGGCCGGCATATTCGGGCTGCGTAAAGATGGTGCTGCCCCTGCCCACCACGATGGCCAGGAGGCCGCCAAAGGCGATGAACGCCCCGGCCAAAAAGCCGAGCACCAGCTGCTTGCTCGTGGAAAGAGCGGTCTTGGCGCACGCGGCGGTGCACGCCGCCTCGGCGATTGCTTTAGGTGCCTTGAAAGCCATGTGTTCTAGTCCTCCAACAGTCTGCGTGTATGTGATTGTCCTGCTGTGGCACGACGCCAAGTGGTTGCCAGTGCGCTAACGATAGTCTTCAATCAGCTGCCGGCTCGCCGGAGTTGCTGCGCTGCCACCCCCTTTGTCGTCCGTCACTTTGGGTCGCTAGTTGGCCTCTACCCGCACAGCGCATACCTTGTACTCTGGAATCTTGGCCACCGGGTCCAGGGCAGCGATGGTCAGCAGGTTGGCGGCGGCCTCCTGGAAGTGGAAGGTCATGAACACCACGCCCGGATCCGGCCGGTCCACCACCTCCGCGCGGGCCGTGACGGTGCCGCGCCGGGAGGTCACCGTGATCATCTCGCCATCCTTGATCTTGAGCGCGCGGGCGTCGACCGGGTTGATCTCCACCAGCGGCTCGGGGTAGATCTCGTTCAGTCCGGCAGCGCGGCGCGACATCGTGCCGCCGTGCCAGTGGTACAGCACGCGCCCCGTGGTGAGCACCAGGGGGTACTCGGCGTCGGGCTCCTCGGCGGGCGGCAACCACTCCACCGGGCTCAACAGCCCCAGCCCGCGGGAGAACGTGCCCTTGTGCAGGAACGTTGTTCCTGGGTGCGCTGCATCGGGGCAGGGCCACTGGAGGCCGTGCTGATCGATGCGGACATAGTCCATACCCGCGTAGGACGGGGTGAGGGCCGCGACCTCCGTAAAGATCTCCTCGGCGCTCGAGTAGTCCCAGCCCGCGTAGGGGCCGGCGTCCGCGGAGAGGCCCAGCTTGTCCTGCAGCCGGCGGGCGAGCTCGGAGAGGATATCCCAGTCCATCCGCGCCTCGCCGGGGGACGCGACGGCCTGGCGCACGCGCTGCACGCGGCGCTCGGTGTTCGTGAACGTACCGTCCTTTTCCGCAAAGGAAGCGCCCGGCAACACGACGTCGGCGTACTGGGTGGTCTCCGAGTGCAGGATCTCCTGCACCACGAGGAACTCCATGTTCTCCAGGACGTGGCGCGCGTGGTTCACGTCGGGATCGGTCATCGCCGGGTTCTCGCCCAGGACGAACAGCCCCCGGATCTCGCCGCGCTCGGCGGCGTTGATCATCTCCACCACGGTCAGCCCCACCTGGGTGGAGCCCGTCTTGCCCCAGGCCTCCACGAACTTTTTCTGGGCGGCCTCGTCGATGACCTTCTGGTAACCGGGGTAAAAGTTCACCAGGCAGCCCATGTCGCAGGCGCCCTGGACGTTGTTCTGCCCGCGCAGGGGGTTCACCCCGCCGCCAGAAACGCCCATGTTGCCCAGGAGCATCTGGAGGTTGGCGCAGGACATCACGTTCTGATGCCCGCTGGTGTGCTGGGTGATGCCCATCGCGTACAGGAGGGCGCCCGGGCGGTTCCTGGCCAGCAGGCGCGCGGCCTTGCGCACGTCCTCTGCCGGCACGCCGGTGATGTCCTCCACCCGCTCGGGCGTGTACTGGCAGACGACCGCCTCCAGCGCCTCAAAGCCCTCGGTGCGCTCGGCCACGTACTGCTTGTCGTACAACCCCTCGCTGATCAGCACGTGCATCAGGCCGTTCAGCAGGGCAATGTCGGTGCCCGGGCGCTGCTTGAGGTGCAGCGTGGCGACATCGGTCAGCGGGATGTCCCGCGGGTCGGCCACGATCAGGGTCGCGCCACGCCGGCGCACGGCCTGCCGCAGGCGCATGCCGATCACCGGGTGGTTCTCGGTGGTGTTCGAGCCGATGACAAAGTAGGCTTGCGCGTCCTCGGCGATGTCGTCGATCGAGTTCGTCATCGCGCCGGAGCCAAATGCTGTGACCAGACCGGTCACGGTGGAGGAGTGTCAAAGTCGAGCACAGTGATCCACGTTGTTCGTGCCGATCACTGCGCGGCCCAACTTCTGGACGAGATAGTTCTCCTCGTTGGTGCACTTGGCGGAGGAGAGGAAGGCCAGCGCGTCCGGCCCGCTCTCCTGCGCGATCTCGGCGAACTTGGTCGCCACGAGATCCAGCGCCTCGTCCCACGTGGCCTCCACCAGCTCGCCATCCTTGC
>JAAZBQ010000214.1 GCA_012513725.1 Chloroflexota bacterium | reverse complement strand
TCTCCCACACCCGGTTCAGGCGCGCATAGCCTCTCTCCACCAGACCCTCCAGCGCGACCGGCTCGCCGTTCACGGCCAGCCGCGGCGTGCGGCACCATCCCGGAATCCGCAGGGCCAGCGTAAAGCGGTCGGTGAACGAAGGCTGCACCCGGATGCGCACCGTCTCGCTCCAGGGATAGTCGGTGCCCTGGGTGATGCGGACATCCCGCTTGCCGACGTGCAGGTTGGCCGTGCTGCCCATGTAGAGGTGCACGTAGGCCGTGTCGTCATCCTGCGCATAGACGTAGGCGCCGAGGGAGGCGAGGAGCCGCGCGACGTTCGGCGGGCAGCAGGCGCAGCGGAACCACCCCTGCCGATCGAGAGTGTTCATGGCCTGGCGCTGCGTCTCCGACGCGGCCTCCCACGCCAAGCGGTCCGCCTCCAGGGGGTTGGAATAGAAGAACGAGCGCCCGTCCAGCGACACGCCGGCCAGGATGCCGTTGTACAGCGCGCGTTCCAGGACGTCGCCATAGTCACCGATAGGATCCAGGAGCAGCATCCGCTGGGCCCAGAAGGCCAGACCGATGGCAGCGCAGGTCTCGGTGTAGGCGGTGTCGTTGGGCAGGTCATAGTCGTAGGTAAAGCGCTCGCCGTGCGACGAGGAGCCGATGCCACCCGTCACGTACATCCGCCGGCGGGTAACGTTCTCCCAGAGCCGCTCCAGGGCCGGCCGCAGCGTGTCGTCGCCGCACTCGGCGGCGACGTCGGCCACGCCGCTATAGTAGTACATGGCGCGCACCGAGTGCCCCTCGGCCGCGGCCTGCTCGCGGATGGGTAGGTGGCTCTGATTGTACGAATAGTCGCGGAAGCGGAACGTTGCGGGGTCCTCTCCTCGCGCCAGGGCCTCGGCGTCATAGTAGTGTGGCTGGCGGCCCCGCTCGTTCACGAAAGACTGGGCGAGGCGTAGATAGCGCTCGACCCCGGTGATCCGGTAGAGCTTGACGAGGGCCAGTTCGATCTCTTCATGCCCCGGGTAGCCACGGGTCTGGCCCTCACGCGGCCCAAAGCGGGCCTCGATGTGATCTGCGTAGCGGCACATCACGTCGAGGAGCGTGCGCTTGCCGGTGCCCTGGTAGTAGGCGACCGCCCCCTCGATGAGGTGGCCCGCGCAGTACAGCTCGTGCATGTCGCGGAGGTTCGTCCAGCGCTGGCCCGGCTCCACGACCGAGTAGTAGATGTTCAGGTAGCCATCCGGCTGCTGCGCGGCGGCGATTAGGTCGATCACCGCGTCGACCCTGGCCATCAGGTCGGGATCCGAGTGGGTGGCCAGGCTGTAGCCGGCGGCCTCGATCCACTTGGCCACGTCGGAATCCCAGAACTGGTGGGGCTGCCTGGGCTGGCCCGGCTGCCAGCCAAGGCGAAAGGCGTCGATGCGGCCGGTATCTTGCAGGATGCGGTACTGCAGCGGCAGCGTGACCGAGCGGTTGGTCTCCTGCCGGGGCGCCCAGAACCGGTCGTGGATACGCACGCGGTCGAGGGGTAAGAGTCGGCGCGTCGACATGGCGAGTTCTCTCCTTGGCCTGCGGTTCGTAGGGCGAGCGGGCATCACCAGCATCGCGCCGGTAGCATAGCCCCACGAGCGGGGCTGCGCAAGCGGACCCGGTCCAGAAGCGCGTGCCGGGCCGATGCGACGGCGCCCCGCCCTGCGCCCCCTCTGACGCTTGGTGCGCCCCTGCGCCGGTGCTATACTCGGGCGCGTTCACGACCCGCTCCAGCACAGTCCCAGGTTCGGAGGTACAGATGGCCTTTGTCGATCGCATGATGCCTGCCCCGGTCGGCGGCGGATTCGCTATGGAGGACTATTGGGTATGGTGCGGCTCGGTCATCCGCGGGGATGATGCGCGCTACCACATGTACGCCGCCCGCTGGCCCAAGCGGTACCCGTTCTTTGACGGCTATCGCCTGTACTCGGAGATCGTACACGCCGTCTCACCCACGCCCGTCGGCCCCTACACCATGGCGGACGTGGCCCTGCCGCCCCGCGGCGAGGCGTTTTGGGACGGCCGCATGACCCACAACCCCACCATCCACCGGCACGGCGACACGTACCTCCTCTTCTACATTGGCTCGACGTGGACCGGCCCGGAGGTCGGCCCGCAGGAGATCGCCACCTCGCCCAAGCCGGACGCGTCCTACGCCGCGATACGCATCGGCCTGGCCACCTCGCGGTCCCTCGACGGCCCCTGGGAGCGCCGCGATGCCCCCATCCTCCTGCCCCGCCCGGGCAAGTGGGATGGCACCATCGTGACCAATCCGGCGCCCTGCGTCCTCGGCGACGGACGCATCCTGATGTTGTACCGCTCCAACACGCCGGACGGGCTGCGCATCGGGGCCGCGATCGCGGATTCTCCGAGTGCGCCGTTCGAGAGGCTCTACGATGAGCCGGTTTTGCAGCTGACGGACGGCAACTTTGTGGAAGACCCCTTTGTCTGGTGGAGTGGCGGTCACCTGGAGCTGCTGGCCAAAGATATGACCGGAGGGCTCACGGGAGAGTTCCACGCCGGGGTGCACCTGACCTCGACGGACGGGGTGCGCTGGACGCCCAGTTCCCCAGCCAAGGCCTACTCGCGACGGGTCGTGTGGAACGACGGATCGGTCACCGTGCAGGGCTCGCTGGAGCGCCCGCAACTCCTCATCGAGGATGGCCGGCCGACCCACCTCTTTGCCGCCACGGCCGACGGGCCTGGCGGGTTTCGCCACGCAGCGAACACCTGGAACATGGTCATCCCCCTCGCGGGAGGGATCGACTGACGGCCGGGCGCCGGCGACCCACTAAGCATCTCTACACATCAGACTCGAGAGCCACTGGAGGAGCGAGATGGCAGGCACGATCCTGTTCGGCATCGATGTGGAGACCGCCAACGAGAACGCCGTGGGGTTCACGCGCCACGGCCTGGAGACGTTCGAGGAACTGGGCGTCCCCGTGACCTGGTACGTGACGGGCAAGACGCTGGAACGCTACCCCGACGCCTTCCGTGCGGCGGAGGAGAGCGACCTGGTGGAGCTCCAGGCCCACACGTACGACCACATCCTGCTCAAGACCATCCTCGTCGAGGTGCCCGAGGGGCAGGTGGTGCACGACAGCACCGATTTCTTTATGAAGCAGGGCGCATCACTCGAGGAGATCGCCAGCGATCTGGAGCGCTGCCAGGGGGTGTTCGAGCGGGTGCTCGGGCGCCGGGCCACGGCCCTCACCGGACCCTGGTGCTACTATCGCGGCTTGGGCGACCGACCGGACATCCTGGAGATCGTCGACCGGCTGGGATTCCGAGCGCTCCGGACCTTTGGGCGCGACGAGCGAGACGGGCAGCCGGTGCCCCTCCGTTGGCAGCCGCGGTTCTACCGGGTGCAGGGCTTTCCCCACATCCTGGAGATCCTGATCCACGACTATCAGGACGACTTTTACTGGCGCGAGTTCGTCAAGCCTGCCCCCGATGCGCGGTACGTCGACCACCTAAAAGAAGTCGCCGACCGGGTGGCCGCCGAGGACCGGGTGTGGAGCCTCTGCTCCCACGACCACGGCTGCGCCACCCGCGAGGGGTTCGAGCAGAAGGGCGAGTGGTACCGAGAGATCGTGCGCTATGCGCAGGATCTCGGCATTCGGTTCCTGCCCATCACGGCGTACTATGACGAGATGGCTGCCCAGAAGGCCGGAAACGCGGGCTAGCGTGCGGCCGTGGGCGCGATCGGCCGGGTGACTCGAACACCGGCACACCAAGACGTCACGGGGCCCATCGGAGGCCCCGTGGCGTGTGTAGTCCAGAGGGGGATGTGGTGAAGCGGCGTGGGCTCTTTTGGCTGCTCATCGCCCTATTCGCATACATGGTCGCCAGCAACCTCGGCGACCTGCAGCGCCTGGGCGAGGTGCTGGTGCGGGGCGCCTGGGAGTGGGTCCTGGGGGCCCTGCTGGCCGGCGTTCTCTACCACGTCGCCTCGGCGTACCTGTACTACCACGCACTGGCGCTGGTGGATGCGGGCGGCCGATTCTGGGACCTCTTGCCGGTGAGCTTTGCCGCCCTCTTTGTGAACGTCACCGTGCCGACGGGCGGTTCGAGCGGCGTGGCCGTCTATGCCGACGATGCCCGGCGGCGGGGCAAGTCGGCGGTGCGGGCCACCGCCGGCGCCCTCCTGGCCCACGTGATGAACTATCTCTCGTTCGCCCCCCTGCTCATCTGGGGCATGGCGTTCCTCGCCGAGAACGGCGCACGCTCGGGCTACCACACCGTAACGGCGACCATCTTTTATGTCATTACCGTGGTGCAGACCGGCCTCCTGGCCCTGGCGCTGTGGCAGCCGAGCCTGTTGGGGCATCTGCTCCGCGGGCTACAGCGGGCGGTGAACGGCGTCGCGGGCCTGCTGCGCCTCACCCCGCCCTTCTCGGAGACCTGGGCCCAGGGGACGGCCGTAGAGTTTTCGGAGGCTGCCCGCCCCATGGCCGCCCACCCTTGGGGCGCCGTGGCGGTGTTCTTTGTCGCGCTCACGGCCCACCTGCTGAACGTCGTGTCTATGTACACCCTCTTCCGCGCGTTCTATGGACTGGTGGGCGCCGCCACACCCGCCCTGAGCTACGTGGTGGCGTTCCTCTTTCGCACCATCACCGTCACGCCCCAAGGGGTGGGGCTCGTGGAGGGCGCCATGACGGGCACGTTGGTGGCGCTCGGCACGCCGACGGCACAGGCTACCGTGATCCCCTTTGCCTTCCGGGGCCTGTCGCTGTGGCTGCCCCTGAGCATCGGCTTTGTGATGCTGCGGCGGGTGGGATGGTTCAGCGCCGCAGAGCAGCCGCGACGCGGGGCCTGGCTGGTGCAGTTCACGGCCATCCTGGTGGCGGCCGTGGCCGCGCTGCAGGTGGTGCTGGCCATCCTGCCGGTGGCGCCCGCCGACCTGGTGCTCCTCGGGAGGTTGATCCCCGCAGCGAGCGAACAGGCGGCCCGGGTGGTGACCGTGTTCGTCGCCTTTGGACTCCTGGTGAACGTGCGCGGCCTGCTCCGGCGCCGCCGGGCGGCCTGGGAGTTTACCCTGCTCCTGCTCCTGGCCACCATGGGCACGCGGCTGCTCCAGGGGCTAGACTATGCCGTCAGCAGCCTCGCTGCAGGGGTGCTGATCCTGCTCCTCTTCCAGAGGCCCCGCTACTATACGCGGCTGGAGGGACCGCGCCTGCGCCACGTCGCCCTGGCCGCCGCTGCCGCCATCGGATTCACGGCGCTCTACGGGGGTCTGGGGCTGGCGCTGCTCTCCGGGCGCTACGCGGAGCCGCTGTCGCTGGCGAACGCCCTACGAGCGGTCCTCGGCGTGTTGTGGCCGATCGCGGGGGGCGCTCCCACGCCGCTGGATCCCTATGCTGCGTACTATATGGTCTCGATCCGCGCGGTAGCTGCGGGCACCGGCCTCTACGTGCTTTGGGTGCTGCTGCGGGTGCTCCTGGTGCGGCCGCCCGCCACAGCCGAGGAGCACCGCCGCGCCGAGCCGATCGTGGCCGTCTACGGACGGTGGCCCGTGGCGCACCTGGCGCTGTTCCGCGACAAGGCCTATGCATTCAGCCTCGGGGGCTCGCTGACCGCCTACGTTCCCGAAGGGCGGGTGGCGCTGGCCCTCGGCGATCCGATCGGCCCCCGCGAGGATGCGCCCGCCGCCATCCGCGCCTTTGTGCGTGGCTGCCGCGAACGGGGCCAGCTGCCCGCGTACTATTTGGTCCGCCCGGAGACCGTGGCGCTCTGCGAGGCGGCCGAACTGCGCACGCTGTTGGTGGGCTATGAGGGCAGCGTCGATCTGCAGGACTTGAGCAGCGGTCGCTCGGAGGACGCCGCCCTGCAGGCCAGCATGCGCCGCCTGGCCGAGCGGGGCCACACCCTATGGGTATACCCCCCGCCCCTGACCGACGACGTGATGGACCAACTCCAGATCATCAGCAGCGAGTGGCTGGACGTTCGCCGCCGCGCCGAGACCCGCTTCTCGGTCGGCTGGTTCGACGACGCCTATATCCGCACGTGCCCGGTGATGGTCGTGCGCGACGCCGACGAGCAGATCACGGCTTTTGCCAACGTCGTGCTCTCCAGTGGCGCCGGACCCGCCACGCTGGACGTCCTGCGGCAGCGCTGGGACGCGGCGCCGGGAACGGTCGAGTATCTCCTCGTGGCGGCGTTCCGCTGGGCGATGCTCCAGGGCAGCACGCGGTTCTCGTTCGGCCTGCTGCACCCGGTGTCCTCGGCGGGCAGCGCCGACTCGCCCCACACTGAGGCGGCGCTCCGCCGCCTGAGCGGCCACCTCCGTCGCCTGCACGACTATCAGGGCCTTCGCCACCTCTTTCTCCGCTTTGCCCCCGACACGTCGCCGCGCTACCTGGCCTACCCCGGTGAGGCCGCCCTGCCCGAGGTGATCGAGGCGATCGTCACTGCCGACCTCGGCGGGCCCCTGTGGCACCAGCGGCTGCGCCGCGGGATGCAGCGGGCGATCCGGCGTATCGTGTGAGCCGCCGCATTGCAGCAGGTTGACGAGAACCGGGGTTCGTCCTATTCTGGAGTGCCTCCCCCTGCAGTCGCGGGGGGTGTCGGCTAGTGATAGCGCAGTGATGGAAAGCGGAGACTCGGCGTCCATGAAGCACTGGCGGCGGAACCTGTACGCGATCTGTGCAGCGCAGCTGCTGACCCTGATCGGGTTCTCATCGTATCTGTCGTTCATCCCCTACTATCTGCAGACCTTTACCGGCCTTGGCGACACGGAGGCGATGAACTGGACCGCCGGGTTCCAGACCGCCGGCATGCTGGCCATGATGATCGCTGCGCCGATCTGGGGCGGCCTCGCCGACCGCTATGGCCGCAAGATCATGCTCATCCGCTCGACGGCTGCGGCCCTGGTCCTGGTGGCGCTGATGGGCGTGGTGACGGCGCCTGGCCAACTCCTCGTGCTGCGGGTTTTCCAGGGCGTGCTGTGCGGCACCGTGTCGGCGGCCATGACGCTGGTGGCCACGGGAACGCCGGCCAAGAACCTGGGGCAGTCCCTTGGCATGCTGCAGATGACCCAGTTCCTGGCCAACGCCCTCGGCCCCTTTCTCGGGGGGCTCGCGGCCGATGCCTTTGGGTATCGGGCCGTGTTCCCCGGCGCCGCCGCGTTGATGGCGATCTCGACGACGGTCATCGTGTTTTTGGTGCGCGAGACCCGGGATCCTCAGGCGCCGGTGGTCCAGCGTGCCAAGTTCCGCCTGAGCCCCGCGCTCCTGACGCAGACGGTGGGCGCCAACGCCCTGATCCTCATCGGCAGCCTCACGGGCACGTCGTTCGCGAACTCGGTGCTTCAGCCCGTGATCCCCATGTACATCAAGTCGCTGGCGCCGGACGTGGACCGGCTGGCCACCCTGGCCGGCAGCCTCACCTCCGTTACCGCGGTGACGGCGGCGGCCGCCGCAGTGGGCATCGGGTGGATCGGGGACCGTTTCGGGCAAAAGCGCACGCTGATGGTGAGCATGGTAGGCGTCGCGCTGCTGGCCATCCCCCAGGCGTTCGTCTCCACGGCGACGCAGTTGATGATCTGGCGGGCCGTCCACGGGGTCTTCATGGGGGGCATCATGCCCACGGCCAACGCGCTGCTTGCCGGGTCCACCCCGCCCGATCGACGGGGCAGCGTGCTGGGCCTCGCCTCGGGCGCCCAGGCCGGCGGTAACGCGCTGGGCCCTGCCGTCGGTGCTGCGGTGGCGAACGCCTGGGGGATGTCCTCCTCGTTCCTCACCACGTCGGCGGTGTTCGCCCTGCTGACGACGCTGGTCGGCGCCTTTGTCCGCTCGGCGCCGCCGGCCGAGCCGGAGGAGCCCGCCGCTACGCTGGCGCCGGCCGCGGAGGGCAAGGGGTAACCAAGGCCCTCATCCCGCCGTACACCCCTCCCCCTACGGGCGCCAGATGGTCGCCGCCAGGTAGCGCTCGCCATCGCCATCGGGACGGTCGTTCCAATAGTACGCCGTGACGAGAGCGCCATCCGCACGCACCGCCGTGCGGGGGTAGCCGATGTCGTGGCTCGCGCCGTCGTCGCGCAGGACGACCTCACTGCCCCAGGTGCGCCCCAAATCGCCCGACAGCCGCGCACACATCCGGTAGGGCGGACCGCTCCGGTCGCCGTAGGT
>JAAZBQ010000213.1 GCA_012513725.1 Chloroflexota bacterium | reverse complement strand
GGGCGACCGAGGTCGCCGGGCCGCGCTACTGCCCGTCGCTGGAGGACAAGGTGGTGCGCTTTGGGCAGCGCGACGCGCACCAGCTCTTCCTGGAGCCGGAGGGCTTTGCGACGAGCGAGGTGTACGTCCAGGGCCTCTTTACCGGGCTACCGGTCGACGTGCAGGAAGAGCTGCTGCACACGATCCCGGCGCTGCGCGCGGCGCGGATCGTGCGCCCGGGCTATGCGATCGAGTACGATTACGTGCTGCCCCACCAACTGCGGCCGACGCTGGAGACGCGCCGGGTGGCCGGGCTGTACCTGGCGGGGCAGATCAACGGCACCTCTGGGTACGAGGAGGCCGCCGCCCAGGGATTGCTGGCCGGGGCCAACGCGGCGCTGGGTATCCGCGATGAGGCGCCCCTGGCTTTTGGGCGCGACGAGGCCTATCTCGGCGTCCTCGTGGACGACCTGGTGACCAAGGAGCATACCGAGCCCTACCGCATGCTGACCTCGCGGGCCGAGTACCGCCTCCTGCTGCGGCAGGATAACGCGGATCTCCGCCTGGCGGACGAGGGCCGGCGCGCCGGGCTGCTCACGGCCGGGCGCCACGCCGAAATCCAGGCCCGGCGCGAGGCGGTGCGCGAGGAGATGGAACGGCTGGAGCACCTGGTGCTGCGGCCCGGGGCGGGGGTGGATCGGGTGCTGGGCGCTCACGGCTTGCAGCCGCTGGGCGGACCGATCGCTGCGAGCCAGTTGCTCAAGTGGCCCGGCGCCGTGTACGCGCTCATCGAGGCCCTGGCCCCGCCCCAGCGGCCGCTGCCGGTCGGTGTGGGAGAGCAGGCGGCGCTGGAGATCCGCTACGAGGGGTACATCGCCAAGCAGCAGCGCCAGGTAGCCCGGGCCCAACGCCTGGAGCGGTTGCGGATCCCGGAGGCGCTGGACTTTGAGGCGGTCATCGGGCTGAGCGCCGAGGCGCGCGAGCGGCTCTCCCGCCATCGACCGGCGACCGTCGGCCAGGCCTCGCGGATCGCCGGCGTGAACCCGACGGACGTGTCGGCGCTGCTCATCCACCTGGAACAGCGGCGCGCCCGGCGCGCTGCACCAGTCGGGGCGGTCGGCGGATCGTGATTCCGGGCCCGAGCGGCCTGACGAGGAGGTTCCGTTGCTCTTTGATCAAGCGACCATCACGGTGCGTGGTGGCAACGGCGGCGATGGCATGGTGGGCTTTCGCCGGGAAAAGTATATCCCCTACGGCGGCCCCAACGGCGGGAACGGCGGGGGCGGGGGCAACATCGTGTTGCGCGCCACCGAGGGGGCCAACACCCTGGTGGCCTTTAACCGGCGGCGGCACTTTCGCGCCGGGGACGGCGAGAACGGCGCCACCCAGAACCGGCAGGGGCGTACGGGTGACGACCTGATCGTCGACGTGCCGGTGGGAACGGTGGTGCACGACAAGGCCACCGGCCGCATCCTGGCCGATCTGACCCGCGACGGGCAGACGGTGGTTGTGGCGCGGGGCGGCCGCGGCGGTCGCGGCAACGCCGCCTTTAAATCGTCCACCCGCCAGACGCCCCGCTTTGCAGAAAAGGGCGAGCCCGGCGACGAGCGCGAGCTGGCCCTGGAGCTCAAGCTGATCGCCGACGTGGGGTTGCTCGGCAAGCCGAATGCGGGCAAGTCGACGCTCCTCTCGCGGGTTAGCGCGGCGCGGCCCAAGATCGCTGACTATCCCTTTACCACGCTGAGCCCCATGCTGGGGGTCGTCGACGTCGCCGGGAGCGGGTTCGTAATGGCCGATATCCCGGGGCTCATCGAGGGGGCCGCCGAGGGCGCCGGTCTGGGGCTAGAGTTCCTGCGCCACGTAGAGCGCACCCGCCTGTTGGTGCACCTGATCGACGGCGCCGCCATCGACCCGTTGGGCGACTATACGGCCATCAACGAGGAGCTGGCTGCCTACAACGAGCGACTGGCGAACAAGCCGCAGATCGTGGTAGTGAACAAGATGGACATCCCCGAGGTGCGGGAGCTCTATGACGACCTGCGCCGCGAGTTGCGGGTCCTGATCGCGGCGCGGGATAGCGCGGCGCAGGATAGCGCGGCGCAGGATAGCGCCGGCGAGGAGACGCCGGAGGTGCTGGCCATCTCGGCGGTCACCGGGGAGGGGCTGCAGGAACTCCTTTACGCCATCGACGCCCGCTTGCAGGCGCTGCCCGCGGAGGAGCCCGCCGAGGACCTGATGGTGTACCGCCCCCACGAGCGGGAGAGTACCGAGGTGACCATCACCCGTCTGGAGCCCGACGTCTACCGGCTGGCCGGCGAAGAGGTCGAGCGGCTGGCCCTGATGACCGATTGGAACAATGAAGAGTCGGTGGAGCGCTTTGAGCGCATCCTGG
>JAAZBQ010000022.1 GCA_012513725.1 Chloroflexota bacterium | reverse complement strand
ATGCTATAATCGCCATGTCGAGCCGTTAGCTCAGTTGGCAGAGCCCCTGCCTTTTAAGCAGGTTGTCGTGGGTTCGAGTCCCACACGGCTCATCTTCTGGATCAGCGGTCCTATGACTACGGCGCCGGTCCCGTTACGCGGCGACCGGTGGGAGGCTTGTAGAGCCGCGGTCCGTCGCGAGGTAACATGCGCCCGCCACGGGGTTGCCGAACCCGTGCGCGGGCGCTGTGGTATCTTGCCCACGCTGGTGTGGTGTGCCCCTCCCATCAGCCTTCGGATGCCCCATCGCACCTCAAGCCTCTTCTCTTCGCGGATGGACGCGCGCGGTAGGATCGCAGCAGGAGTCCCAGGGCGAGGGGCTCCCGTTCACTCCCGAGCGCAGCGTCGCCACGTGCCGCGACCGGTTCGGCGGGCCATCCGTGCGGTTGCCCCCGCCGTCATCACGCCCTCCTGGGCAGTTCCGCACCGATGGGATAGACTGCGGCATCCGCGCGAGAGGAGGAACCGTCTGCCATGCACCGCACGCATGATCAACGTCACATCGTCAACGGATGCGAGATCCCCACGGAGACATACGCAGACCAACCCTACGTCGTCCGCACCGATGATGGCGCCTGGCTGTGCGTCGTCACCACCGGCCCGGGCCACGAGGGGCAGGCCGGCCAGCACGTGGTCACCCGGCGTTCGACCGACAGGGGACGGACGTGGGAGGATCCGGTAGACGTCGAGCCGCCGGGGCCTCCCGAGGCCTCCTACGCGGTGCTCCTCAAGGCGCCCGGCGGCCGCGTGTACTGCTTCTACAACCACAACTCGGACAATCTCCGTGCCGTCCGGGCGGATAGCCCTCCCTACGCCGACGGCCTCTGCCGCCGGGTCGACAGCCAGGGGCACTTTGTCTGCAAGTACTCGGACGATCACGGCCGCTCCTGGTCAGCCCGGCGCTACGAGGTGCCCATCCGGGAGATGGCCATCGACCGCCAGAACCCCTACGGCGGCGAGGTGCAGTTCTTCTGGAACGTGGGCAAGCCCTTTCTCCACGACGGCGCCGCCTATGTCTCCGTCCACAAGGTGGGTGGCTTTGGCGAGGGGTTCTTTACCCGCTCGGAGGGCGTGCTACTCAAGAGCGCCAACCTCCTCACCGAGCGGGATCCAGAGCGCATCGCCTGGGAGACGCTGCCGGATGGGGATGCGGGCCTGCGGACCCCGCCGGGGGGCGGGCCCATCGCCGAGGAGCAGAGCTACTCGGTCCTCAGCGACGGCTCCTTCTTTTGCGTGTACCGCACCATCGACGGCCACCCCGCCTGCGCCTACTCCCGGGACGGGGGGCGTACCTGGACCGAGCCCCAGTACCTGCGCTACGCCGACGGCCGGCTCATCAAACATCCCCGGGCGGCGGTGTTCTGCTGGCGATGCGCGAACGGCCGCTATCTCCTTTGGTTCCACAACCACGGCGGTCGTTCTATCCGCGAGCATCCCCAGCGGCGGACCATGGCCTACCAGGACCGCAACCCCGTCTGGTTGTGTGGCGGCCTGGAGGCGGATACGCCGGCGGGCAAGGTCATCCGCTGGTCGCAGCCCGAGATCGCCCTCTATGACGACGATCCCATGGTCCGCATCAGTTATCCAGATCTGGTGGAGGAGGGCGGCCAGTACTATCTGACGGAGACGCAAAAGGACACCGCCCGGGTCCACGAGGTCGACCCGGTGCTCCTTCAGGGGCTGTGGGAGCAGGACGAGGCGAGCGCCGTTGCCGAGGAGGGCCTGCTGCTCAGCCTGCCGGAAGGAGACGGGGGGATGCCCGGCGAGGCGCCCATGCCCGCCCCGCCCGTCTTTTTGGAGCGGGACGGCGATCGCTCGGACCAGGGCACCCGGGACCTGCGCGGGGGCTTGACGCTCGATCTGTGGGTGCGCCTCGACGCGCTGGAGGCCGGGCAGGTGCTCCTGGATAACCGCACTCCCAGCGGCCAGGGCTTTTGCCTGCAGACGACGGATCGGGGCACGGCCGAGATCGTCCTCCACGACGGGCACACGGAGAACCGTTGGGAGTGCGATCCCGGCGTGCTGGATCCGGGGAGGCGCCACCACCTCGTTGTCATCGTCGATGGCGGGCCAAAGGTCATCGTTTGGGTCGTCGACGGCCGCCTGTGCGATGGCGGCGAGGCGCGTCCGTTCGGCTGGGGGCGCTACAGCCCGCACCTCCGCGGGGTGCAGGGGGCGGAGACCCTCCGCATCGGCCCGGGGCTGCGGGGAGCGGTCGAGTCGCTGCGTATCTACGGTCGGGCGCTGCGTACCTCCGAGGCGGTGGGTAACTGGCGCGTGGGGCTCGGGTAGGTTCGCATCCGAGGCGATCGACTTGGCGCACTCTCCCCGTGTGGCGGGGCGCCGCTGGTTCACATGCCAAGGGCATGTCCTGCCGGCACGTGGCACCTTGCAGCCCGGTGGCTCTCGCTGCCCATCGATCCGATGTTGACCGTTCCCCACCCCCATGCTACACTCTACCCCAGACCAGAAGGGGGTAGGCGTTGCGCGTTATTTCCGGTGTTGCCAAGGGACGTAGGCTCGTCTCTGTGCCGGGCGAGGGCACTCGCCCCATCACCGATCGGGTCAAAGAGTCCTTGTTCGACATCCTGGGCCCCGACGTGCGCGACGCCCGCTGGCTGGACCTCTTTGCCGGCACCGGCGGCGTGGGGGTCGAAGCCCTCTCCCGCGGCGCCGACGAGGTCGTCTTTGTCGACAAGGCCCGCAAGGCGATCGGCGCCGTGCGCCGCAACCTGGAGATCACCGGCCTCGCCGAACGCGCCCGGGTGTTGCAGATGGACGCCTTTCGCTACCTCGAGGAGGCCGATCCCGGGGCGGGCCCCGAGGCGCGCTTTCACTACGTGTATGTGGCGCCACCCCAATACCTGGGGCTGTGGGCCAAGGCCCTCCAGGCCCTGAACGACAAGCCGCTCCTCGCCGAGGACGGCCTCGTCATCGTCCAAATCCACCCCAAGGAGTACCAGGCTGTCGCCACGCCGCGCCTGATGCTGGTGGATGAGCGATGCTATGGCAGCACGGCGCTCTATTTCTACGCGCTGAGCGAGGAGGGGCTGGCCTTCCTGGCCGCCATGAACTCATGATCGTCGACGTCCAGGTGGGAGATGTGGTGGCCCTGAAAAAGGGGCATCCCTGCGGCGCCAACGAATGGCTCGTGCGGCGCATCGGCGCGGACATCGGGCTGACCTGTCGCGGCTGTGGCCGGCGGGTGATGCTCACCCGGGGGGAGTTCAACCGCCGCTGGAAGCGCACCCTCTCCCGCGCCACGGAGGTGCCGCCGGAGGGCGCCCCCTGAGTCCTGGTCGCTCCCGCCGCCTGTTCTCACGGATCGACACCCATGTACACCCTGGACGACACCATCGCCGCCATCTCCACGCCGCTCGGCCACGGCGGCATCGGCATCGTGCGCCTCAGTGGCCCCGACGCGCTCGCCGTGGCGCGGCGCGTCTTTGACCGCTGGACTGCGGAGCCTGCGGTCGACCCGCATCACCTGTACCACGGCCACATCGTGCGCCCCGAGACGGGCCGCCGGGTGGATGAGGTGCTGGTCTCCTACATGCCGGCGCCCCACTCTTACACCCGTCAGGACGTCGTGGAGATCAACGCACACGGCGGACTGCTGCCCCTGCGAGAAATCCTGGCCCTCTGCCTGCGGCACGGCGCGCGGCCGGCCCGCGAGGGCGAGTTCACCCTGCGCGCCTTCTTGAACGGCCGACTGGATCTCGCCCAGGCCGAGGCCGTCCGCGACGTCATCCAGGCGCGCACCGAGGCGTCGCTGCGGGTGGCGGTGGAGCAGCTGGGCGGGCGTCTCTCCCAGGAGACCCGGGCGTTGCGCCGGCGGCTCGTGCGCGCCCTGGCGTACCTGGAGGCCGGGATCGACTTTCCCGACGAGGACCTCCCCGATGAGGAGATTGCCGGGCCGCTGGGCGCCGTCCTCGCGGGGCTCGAGGCGCTCCTGTCGGACGCCTCCCGGGGCCTCATCTACCGGCAGGGGGTGCGGGTGGCTATCGTCGGGCGGCCGAACGTGGGCAAGTCCAGCCTTCTGAACCGCCTTTTGCAGATGGAGCGCGCCATCGTCACGCCAGTGCCCGGTACCACTCGCGACACCCTGGAGGAGACCATCGACCTGCGGGGCGTCCCCGTGGTGCTCGTGGATACCGCCGGCATCGGCGCTCCCCGCGACGTCGTGGAGCGCCTCGGGGTCGAGCGCAGCGAGCAGGCCGCGGCCCGCGCCGACCTCGTCCTGTTGGTTGTGGACGGGAGCGCTCCTGCTTGCGCCGAGGACGAGGCGGTGGCCCGACTGGTTGGCCAGCGCCCGGCGATCGCTGTGGTGAACAAGGAGGACCTGCCCCAGGCCGACGACTATGCCCGGCTCTTACCGGACGCCCCGCATCTGCGCGTGTCGGCGGCCACGGGGGCCGGCGTGCGGGCGCTGGAGGAAGCGCTGGCTGAGGCCATCCTGTCCGGGCAGGCCCAGGCGGGCGCCGAGCCCGTCGTCAGCGATCCGCGCCATCGCGACCTCCTGCAGCGCGCCGCGGACGCCCTCCGCGCCGCCCAGGAGACCCTCGGGGCGGAGGGAGCGCTAGAGCTCGTGGCGGTGGACGTGGAGGAGGCGGTACAGGCCCTCGGTGAGATCACGGGAGAGACCGCTGGCGAGGACCTCCTGGAGACCATCTTTCGCTCCTTTTGCATTGGCAAGTGACGGGGAGGTTGCCGTGAGACTGGCCATCGTCTGCTCCTGGCTGAACCAGTACGGGGGAGCAGAGCGCGTGCTCGAAGTGATCCACCGCATGTACCCCGATGCGCCAGTGTACACGGCCATCTACCGGCCCGAGGCGCTGCCGGAGCATTACCGCTCGTGGGATATCCGCCCCACCTTTGTCGACCGCCTGCCCCTCGGGCGGCGCGCGCCCCAGGCGTACCTGCCCCTCTACCCGGTGGCCTTTGAGAACCTGGACCTGCGCGGCTATGACGTGGTGCTCAGCGTCACCAGCGCCTTT
>JAAZBQ010000212.1 GCA_012513725.1 Chloroflexota bacterium | reverse complement strand
CGTCCCCACCCAGGCGCTCAGCCTGACGATCCCGGCGCTCCTGGCCCCGCCCCGGGTCCTCGTGGTGGTGCCCGAGGCGCGCAAGGCGGATGCCGTTCGCGCCACGCTCCAGGGGGAGATCACCCCGGATTGCCCGGCGTCCATGCTGCGCACCAAAAAGGGCGCCACGCTGTACCTGGAGCCCGCCTCGGCGGCGCTGCTGGATCTGTAGACGCACCCTACCCAGGTAACTCCGGGGCGATGCGCAGACGCCCGCAGGAGGCACTGTCCCGGCCCAACGCCGTATCGGCCGGGCCGGGACAGTGCGTGTCCGGTTCGTACGGCGGGAGGCCCCGTCGCGCCGCGGGCCGTAGAGGCTTCATCGAGCAACGCGGACAGCCGGCGTGCCCGGGTGCCCGCTCACGGCATAGGAGCAACCGATGGCAGATCTCAAGATCGTCCTGGTGGGCGGGGGCAGCGTCACCTGGACGCCGGGCCTGGTGGGCAAGATTCTGGCTCAACCGCACCTCGGCGGCGCACACATCGTCCTCCACGATATCGACGCGGAGGCCCTGGACCTCACTTACCGACTGTCCATGATGCACAAGGACAAGATGGGCTCGGCGTGCACGTTCGAGCAGACCACGGACATCGACCGCGCCCTGGACGGCGCCGACTATGTGCTGGTAGCCATCTCCACCGGCGGGCTCGTCTCCATGCGCGCGGACCTGGAGATCCCCGAAAAGTACGGCATCTACCAGACCGTGGGCGACACGACGGGCCCGGGCGGCCTCGTGCGGGCCCTGCGCAACGTGCCCGTGTTCCACCACCTGGCCCAGGCGATGATCCAGCACTGCCCGGATGCCTGGATGCTGAACCTAACGAACCCCCTCTCGGCCCTCACCCGCACGGTGAACCGCAACGGGATCAAGGCCTTGGGACTCTGCCACGGGGTGCTGGGCGTGGCGCGCGAGTACGCCAGGTTCCTTGGCGTGCCCGTCTCGCGCCTGGCGTACGTAAACTCGGGCATCGACCACTGCTCCTGGTTCACCCATATGACCGTCGACGGCCGCGACGCCTGGGAGATCCTCCGCGAGCGCGGGGTGGACGAGTGGCTCTCCCTCCCGACCGCTCAAGCCGCCGAGGACGAGGCCTTTGCGCCGCTCGCCCGGCTGCGGGTGGGCCTCACGGTCGGGCGTAACCTGGGTGCTCTGCCGGCCATCGGCGACCGCCACCTGGCCGAGTTCCTGCCCACGTTCCTCCAGGGCAAGGAGAACGTCGAGCGCTACGGGCTGGTGCGCACCACCATCGCCGACCGTGCCGCAAACTATGACGCCAAGCGCGCCGAGATCCACCGCGTCCTCTCCGGCGAGGAACCCCTCGTGGTAGCCGAGCCCACCGACGTCCTCGGCGAGCGCCAGGCCGACGACGTGGGGGCATGGATCGCCGCGCTGGAGGGCAAAACCGTCATCGAGGACAACCTGAACGCCCCGAACATCGGCCAGGTGCCTCAGCTGCCGCTGGGCGCCATCGTGGAGACCCGCGGCGTGCTGGATGGCGCCGGCTTTCACCCCCTGGCCAGCCCCCTGCCTCCCCAACTGGAGGCGATCGTCCGTCCCCACGTCCTTCGGGAGGAGCTGACCCTCGGCGCCGCGCTGGAGGGCGATTTCGACAAGGCGCTGACCATCCTCTCCTCCGACCCGCTCCTGATGCGCCCGGAGGACGCCCGGCCGATGCTCGAGGAGATGATCGCGGCCACCCGCGCGTGGCTGCCCCAGTTCCCCGCCTGACGATACAAACCCGCACGCAGGGGATGACACATCCCCTGCGTGCGTCCCAGACCGCCGATTGCACCCACAGGAGAACCCCATGGGCAACGTGTCCGGCAAGATCAGCGTGCTCGCCCCGGAGGAGATGCAGTCCCTCCACGAAACCGCCCTGCGCATCCTCTCCGAGATCGGCATGCGCATCGACCACCCGGAGGCGCTCGCGTATTTGGACG
>JAAZBQ010000211.1 GCA_012513725.1 Chloroflexota bacterium | reverse complement strand
GGCGAGGGTGCAGGGGAAGTGCCCCACGTGGAGCTCCGCTGGCGCAGGGGCGACGGGGAGTATTGCTGGCTCGCCGCGAGGTACAGCGTCGTGAGGGACCCGTCGGGTCAGCCCGTGGCGCTGGTGGGCGTCGCCCGAGACGTCACCGAGCGCAAGGTGACGCAGACCGAGGCCGAACAGCGCCTCGTGGAGCTGATGGCCCTGTACGAGGCCTCGCAACTGCTCCTGACCGAGTTCAACCCCCAGCGGGTGCTGCAGCGCGTCTGCGACCTGGCGGTGGAGCGCTTTGGCCTCCACATGGCGTGGGCCGGCATGATGCCGGTGGAGATGGCGCACAACGGCACCCCGCCGGCGATGGGCCCCCTGATGCACGCCCGCGCCGACGACGCGTTCATGGCCGCCGTGCGGTCGGCCGTGAGCGGCGTGCGCACCGAGACCTTCCAGAGCCTCCTCCGCGAGGGCGTGCCCCTGGTGCACCAGGACCTCACGAATCCCCAAGGGGTGGTGCCCGACGAGGTGGCAAAGGCCGCGGTGGCCCGCGGGGCCCACGCGGTGGCCCTGCTGCCCATGCCGAGCGGTGAGCATCCCGGCGACCTGCGCACCGCCGGCGTGCTGGCGGTGTATGCCGACCGGGCCGGCGCCTTTGACCAACGCCAGATCCAGGCGCTGGGGTCGCTGGCCAACCTGGCGTCCCTGGGCATCCAGCGGGCCCGCCTCTACCACGAGGTGGCGGAGCACGCTCGTACCCTGGAGGCCGACATCGCCCAGAGCACGGTGGAGCTGCTGAACAGCGAGGCGCGCTTCCAGGCCATGTTCCAGAGCGCCGCGCTGGGCATCGTGGTGGCCGACCTCGAGGGGCGCTTCTTGGAGATGAACGACGCGTTCTGCGCCCTCCTGGGGGGCAGCGCGGCCGACCTCCGCGGGCACTTGTTTGGCGAGTTCATGGCCCTCGAGGAAGGGGTGGTGGAGCTCCTCGAGCAGCTGCGCGACGCCGGGGAGGACGAGCGGCCCGCCGCTCACGTGGAGCAGCGTTACCGGCGCCTCGACGGGCAGGTGCGGTGGGGCATCGTCACGGTGTCCATCGTTCGCGACTCTGAGGGCCAGCCGGCCTTTGCCATCGGCCTGCTCCAGGATGTGTCCGAGGAAAAGGAGGCCCACGCCGCCCTCGTCCAGGCCCAGCGCCTGAACGTGACGGGGCAACTGGCCGCCGCGCTGACCCACGAGGTCAAGAACCCGCTCCAATCGGTGATCGGGTGCCTGGGGCTCATCGACGAGCAGCTGGGCCGCGGGTCGGGCGCCCGGCTGTACCTCCAGGTCGCCCGGCAGGAGTTGCACCGGGCCGACCGCATCCTGAACCGGCTCCGCGACCTGAACCGCAAGGTGCAGGCGGAGGAGGCCGTCCGGGTGAACATCATGGACCTCCTCCGGCGGGTGCTGATCGTCACCGAGCGGCAGCGCCAGGATCAGGGGGTCCAGTTGCGACTCGAGGCGCCGGACGACCTGCCCGAGATCCCGGTGGCGCCCGACCAGATCGAGCAGGTGCTGCTGAACCTGGTGCTGAACGCCATCGAGGCGATGCCGGATGGCGGCACGCTGGGCGTCATCGTGGAGCGGACACTCGATCCCGTGGGGATCAACATCTCGTGCATCGACACGGGCGGGGGCATCCCCGACGACGTGCTGCCGCACATATTCGACTTTTTGTACACCACCAAGGACCGGGGCACGGGGATGGGGTTGTTCATCTCCCGGAGCATCGTGCGCCAGCACAACGGCCGGCTCGAAGTGTACACCGAGCCTCCCCACGGCACCCGCTTTGACCTCTGGCTGCCGGAGGACGGTGAGTAGGGCCGCACACCGCGCATGCGCGCCGCCCCCGGCCGGGGGCGGCGCGTTGTTGTGTACG
>JAAZBQ010000210.1 GCA_012513725.1 Chloroflexota bacterium | reverse complement strand
TCCTCTGGCCATCTGTAGTCTGTGCGCGGTACAGCCCGAGCGCAGCAGGTATATCGGGTTACCGGTAGGGTGGATACGCCGCCGGATATAGGATCCGCGGCCCATATGGAGGGTACCATGGCAAAGACAGTAGTTGGTGTGTACGACGAGTCGACGGACGCACAGGCCGCCATCGAGGATCTCAACAGGGCGGGGTTCTCCCGGGACGACATCAGCCTGCTCTCGGCGAGTGAAGCGAGGCGCCGAGGCATGGACGTCGACGTGCCCGAGGAAGAGAGGGGCACCAAGGCCGACGAGGGCGCCGGGTTGGGCGCCGGAGCGGGGGCCGTGGTCGGCGGCCTGGGCGGATTGCTGGTCGGCCTCGGCACGCTGCTCCTCCCGGGCCTTGGCCTGGTGCTCGCAGCCGGACCGCTGGTCACCACGTTGATCGGCGCCGGCATTGGGGCGGGCCTGGGTGCCCTGGTGGGTGCCCTCATCGGCATGGGCATCCCGGAGGAAGAGGCCCAGTACTATGCGGAGGCCGTCCGTCGGGGCGGCACGCTGGTAGCCGCCGACGTCCCCGACAACAAGGTGGACGACGCGATCGAGGTCATGGAGCGCCACAACCCCGTGGATATCCGCGAGCGGGCGGCGACCTGGCGCCGAGAGGGCTGGGCTCCGGGCGACTATGACGTGCGCACGTACGATACCACCGCGCAGGCCACCGGCCAGCAGGTGGCCCGCACCGGAACGACCACCGGCATCCAGCCCTTTGAGGACTATGACACGGAATACCGCACCCACTATGAGCGCGCCTATGGCTCCCGCGGGCGCACCTACGACTACTATCGGCCGGCCTACCGGTACGGCTACAGCCTGGCCCACGACTGGCGCTATCGCGATCGGGACTGGTCCGACGTCGAGGCGGATGCCCGTCGGGGCTGGGAGGAGAGCAACGTTGGCCTCTGGGACGACTTTCGCGATGCCGTGCACGAGGGCTGGGAACGCGCCAAGAGCGGCCTGACCCGGGAACGCGGCGGCCGCGCGTAACAGGAGCACTGACGGGAACCACGCCGCCTCGGCGGCGTGGTTCCCGTCTTGCGGGGGTGATCTGGACAAAGGAGGCAGCCCATGGCCAGGACCCTGGTCGCCCTCTACGACTATTTCGATGATGCCCAGGATGCCGTACAGGACCTTATCGACAACGACGTGCCCAAGGAAGAGATCAGCCTGACGGTGCGCGCCGAGCAGAGCCGTGCCAGGACCGTGGCGGGCACCGAAGAGGAAGCAAGCCTGACGGCCGCCGGAAACGTCGGCGGCAGCCTGGGCGACCTGCTAGTGGGCCTGGGCGTGCGGACGGTGCCCGAGCTGGGGACTGTCGTGGCTGCCGGGCCGCTCGCGGATGGACTGATGGTGGGCGGCGACCTGACGGGCTCGCTCACCGCGATGGGGCTCCCGGACGAAGAAGCCGAGTGGTACGCCGAAGGGATCAAGCGGGGCGGCGCGCTGGTCGCCGTGCGGGCCCCGGACGCCATCGCCGACGACGCCATCGAGATCCTCGAGGACTATGAACCCGTGGACATCCGCCGCCGGGTGGAAGAGTGGCGGGCCCAGGGTTGGCGGCCCGCCGGCCATCCCTAGCCGACGCATCGCGCTGGCCGATCCGTACCCGGGCGTGAAGCATAGGCGATCGAGTGACGTTGCAGACAAGGAGGCAGAGGATGGCCAAGGCCGTGGTAGGCTTGTACGAGGATATCACCCGCGCCGAAGAGGCGGTCGACGACCTCATCCGGTCCGGCGTGGACCGGGAGAGGATCAGCCTGATCGCACCGCGCGAGCGTGCCGATCGCCGGCATGACGAGGATCTCACCGAGCAGGAGGCGGATGAGCACCGCGCAGAGAGCGCCGGCACCGGCGCGGGGATCGGCGCGGTGCTGGGCGGCGGGCTCGGCCTCCTGGTGGGCGTCGTCGCGGTCGTCGCCACCGGCGTCGGGCCGCTCTTGGCCGCAGGGCCGCTGGTTAGCACGTTGGCCGGCGCCGGCCTGGGAGCCGGGGCCGGGGCCATCGTCGGTGCGCTGAACGAGCTGGGGGTGCCCGAGGAGGAGGCGCGCGTCTACCAGGAGGGCGTCCAGCAGGGCGGCACCCTGGTGGTGGCCGAGGTGGCGGACGACGCGGCGGAGCGCATCGCCGGTGTGATGCGGGCCCACCATCCGATCGACACCCGCGAGTACGTGCGCGGCCGCGAACTGGAGGCCGCCGCCCAGGCCACGCCCGAACCACCGACCCTCCGGGAAGGGCGGCTCGAGTCGCCGGACGACGCCTTTCGGCGGCACTTTGAGCAGAACTATGGCGATCGAGGCTTTGATTTCGACACGTACCTCCCCTCGTATCGCTATGGCTACAACATGGCCTCCGACGCCCGCTACCGGGGCCGTCCTTGGGAGCAGGTGGAGGCGGAGGCGCGTCGCGAGTGGGAGTCGCTCTATCACGGGGAGTGGACGACCCATCGCGAGTTCATCCGCAACGGCTGGTTGGGCGTCCGCCACGACCGGCCCGACCCCGGGAATGCCCCGCGGGAAGAGTAGACCGTCCCTCCAGCGGCCGGCACAACGTGACGGGAGCGCGAGCTGCGGCTCGCGCTCCTCGTGCTTGACGGCAGACACAGCGAGCCGCTAGAATATGGCATCTTCTGGCGGAACTGAGCTCTGCCCTGATAGCACGGCTACCGTTAGTGCTTCTTTGTTCGGGTGGTCACACGCCGTTGCGATCGCCGCGCATCCGACCCGATCCGGTCGCGGTCGCACAGGGAGGGGGCGATGGTCGGCTCCGAGGGTGGAGAGGCATCCGCCGTCACGGCGCCGCTGGATGCGGCCGAGGCCGCATCGCGTCGCCCGCCGCGCCGCGGCGAGAGCGCGCCGGAGACGCAGCGGATAGACGGCCGCGTACATCACGTGCAGTACCTCCCCGCGCCGCGTGCGTTCGCCGACGCCGAGGACCGCCTCACCTTTCACGTCGTCGGCGCCGGCCACGCAGCCCAACCGCTAGAGGTCACCCTGGTGGAGGTCCGTTCCGGCCGCATCGGCGAACTCGTCATCCGCGACGGCGATCAGGTCACCGTGATCGGCAAGCGGGGGCGCAGCGCTGCGGGCGACACGCTGATCGCCGAGGCCGTGCAGAACCACACCACGCACACCGGCCTGGAGGTGCAGACTGGCACCGCCCTGGCCCGGCGGCTGAGGGCCCCCCTGGGCGTGTTGTGGTTCCTGGCCATCCCGGCGTTCCTCCTGGC
>JAAZBQ010000209.1 GCA_012513725.1 Chloroflexota bacterium | reverse complement strand
GTCCCCCTCGTTCTTGAGGAGGACCATCGACTCCGTGGCGACTTCCCGGGCCAGGGTCTGGTGCTCGGGCGTGTTCACCGCGCCCTCGGGGCGCTCGTCGCCCTCGAGCCTTCCGGCCCGCGCCAGGATGCGCAGGATGCGGCGCACCGCCTCGTCCACAGCGGACTCGTCCACCTGCCAGGTGCGCACCGCCTCGGTGAGTAGGTTGCCGAACCACTTGGCCGGACCCGGCATCTCCAGGTCCAGCCCGGCCAGGACCGGCGCCGCCGTCGAGTGCACAGCGCCCCAATCCGAGACAACCAGGCCGTCAAAGCCCCACTCGTTGCGGAGGACGTCGTTCAGGAGGAACTCGTGCTCGCTGGCATAGGTGCCGTTCAGGCGGTTGTAGGAGCACATGACCGTCCAGGGCTGGGCCTCCTTGACGGCGGCCTCAAAGGCGGGGAGGTAGATCTCCCGGAGGGTGCGCTCGTCGACCTCCGAGGAGCCCCGCATCCGCTCGACCTCCTGGTTGTTGGCGGCATAGTGCTTGAGCGAGGCGCCCACACCCCGGCGCTGCAGCCCCTTGATCCAGGCGACGGCGATGCGCCCGGCCAGGTAGGGATCTTCCGCGTAGGCCTCAAAGTTGCGCCCGGCCAGGGGCGTGCGGACGATGTTCACGCAGGGCCCCAGGAGGATGTCGCAGCCGAGGGCCAGCGTCTCCTCGGCCAGCGCCTCGCCGACCCGCTCGATGAGCGCAGGGTCCCAGGTGGCCGCCATCGCCACGCCGGTGGGAAAGCAGGTGGCGGTGCCCTGGACCCGCTCGGAGCCGGTGCGGTTGGCGCGCACCCCGTGGGGACCGTCGGTCATCCCCAGGGGCTGGATGCCCAGCCGCTCGATGGGCACGGTGAACCAGGAGTCGCGACCGGAGAGGAGAGAGACCTTTTCCTGCAGGGTGAGGCGGGCGAGGAGCTCATCGACCCGCCGCTCGACGGCGCCGGGGTCCGGGGCAGTGTACGTGGACATCCTAGTCCTCCTGATAGGTGCGGGGCGGCCGACCGTGGAAATGCCGATCCCGGCGCCGGGGCCGGGGCGAACGCTCGCGCGTACTGTAGCGCGAGGAAGGGGTGCGGTCAACAGGACCCTTATGCGGGAGCGCTCCATCATGCGATCCCGGCGGCTAGGGCGGACCGGACGCAAGGGGCCGTGACGGCACTTGACCTACGGATGGCGGGTACTATAGTTGGGCCGGCCCGCTGTGGCTGCTGCGCCACATGGACGGATGCCCAGCGGGTGGATCGCGGAAAGCGCGATCGGCACTCTGCGTCGCAGCACATCCACTCATGCTCAGGAGGCATCGATGACCGTCAGATCTGCGGAACGCGTCGGGTACTCGGACCGGATCCACGACCCGGCGTTCAAGCGGTACCTAAGGCATACGAGTTACTGGTCGCTCCTATTCGCCGGCATCCTGGCCGTGGTGGTCATCGTGGGCTTTTTCATCTATGGGGAAACCAGCAGCGAGATGGACAACCCCCAGGCGCTCTACATCGGGCTGGGGATCGGCGGCATGTTCGTGTCCATCGCGTTGCTGACGATCCTGGGGAGGGCCCGGAGCAGGACCTGGGATGGGGTCGTGGTGGACAAGTACGTGCGGCGGCGCACACGGCGCGAGCGCTCAGGAGACAACACGTACGAGGTGCCCTACACGGAGTTCGGCGTCGTGATCCGCGATCAGCGCGGCAAGAACCACACCGTGACCGCCGACGACGACGACACATTGTACGAATACTATCAGGTCGGCGAACACGTCCGGCACCACAAGGGGCTGAATACCCTGGAAAAGTACGACAAGTCTCGGGACTCGATCATCTTTTGCAACGCGTGCAGCAGCAAGAACGACATCGAGGACGACAAGTGCTTTCGCTGCGGCTGCCCGCTGCTCAAGTGAGCCCGCGCTTCGGCCGGGCCCCTCGATCACGAATCTCACAAGTGGTCGGACGAATCACGCGAACTAGGACCGAGCACGTCACTGCCTGCGCGTCGCCGGCCACAAGACCGCCCCGTCCAGAAGGCTCGCCAGACACCAGCCAGTGGCCCCATTCGCACCATTCGTCCGGCCATTCGCGGGATTCTGTTGTGGTCAGGCAGAGGTTGATCACGGCATGCTGTGCGCTAGGCCCGCGCGGGGTTCAAACCCAGCACTAGCGCCAGCAGACTGGCGGCGCCAGCAGACTGGCGGCGCCAGCAGACTGGCGAGCCACAAAGCCGGCTAAAGGCCGGCTGGTAATACGCATCGTCTTGGGTAGTGCCGGTGATATCATCTTCATCGTATGTATATATAGATCAGTGAGTATGATATAGCCTGCTTTAGCAGGCTTTGCTATGTTAGCGCGGGGTTTCAACCCCGCGGCCTTGTGCGGCACTATCCCCATGCTCATCATCCGCCTGACCACGACACCACGTGTGGGATTCGTGGCGTCAGCCCCAACGCAAGAGAGTCTACTCCTTCATGCTCAGCCCGATGCGGCCGCGCTGCAGGTCCACGCTGATCACGCGCACATCGACAATGTCGCCGACGCTCACGACGTCCAGTGGGTCGCGCACATAGTGGTCGGCCAGTTGGGAGATGTGCACGAGGCCATCCTGCTTGACGCCGATGTCGACGAACGCGCCGAAATCCACCACGTTGCGGACGGTGCCCTTGAGCATCATTCCCTCGCGGAGGTCCTCCATCTTGAGCACGTCGGTGCGCAGGATCGGCGCGGGCAGATCCTCGCGGGGATCCCGCCCGGGCCGCAGGAGGTTGGCCAGCATGTCCTCGAGGGTCGGCCGCCCCACGCCCAGGGTCTCCGCGAGGCTCGCCGCGCTCTCTCCCTGGGCCTGGAGCGCTTCCCAGCCCGCCCGCACCTTGGCCGGCAGGTCCGCCTCGCGCCCGGTGAGGCTCATGAGCGCCAGGAGGTCTTGGGCCGCCGCGTACGACTCGGGGTGAATGGAGGTGTTGTCCAGCGGCTCCTCGCCGCCGGGAATGCGCAGGAACCCCGCCGCCTGCTGGTAGGCCTTGGCCCCCAGGCCCTTGACGTCTAGCAGATCCCGCCGCCGGCGGAAGGGGCCGTGGGCGTCGCGGTGGGCCACGACGGCCGAGGCCACCCGGGCGCTGATGCCCGCCACGTACCGGAGCAGGGCGGCGGAGGCCGTGTTCACGTCCACGCCCACATAGTTCACCGCGCTCTCCACCACCGCGTCGAGTGCCGCAGCGAGGGCTTTCTGGTCGACGTCGTGTTGGTACAGCCCCACGCCGATGGCCTTGGGCTCGATCTTGACCAGCTCGCTGAGGGGATCCTGCAGGCGCCGGGCGATGGAGACCGCCCCGCGGATCGAGACGTCCAGCCCGGGCAACTCCTGCCTAGCCAGCGGCGAGGCCGAGTACACCGAGGCGCCCGCCTCGGATACCATCACGTAGGAGAGGCGCGCGCCCTCGGCAATCATCTCGGCGACGAGGGCCTCCGTCTCCCGGGAGGCGGTGCCGTTGCCGATGGCCACCAAGTCGACGGCATGCTTCTTGACCAGGGCCGCGAGGGCCTTTTTGGTGTCGGCCCAACCGTTGCGGCTCGTGTGGGGGTAGACGGTGGCCTCGGCCAGGAACTTGCCCGTCTCGTCGACCACGGCCACCTTGCAGCCGGTGCGCAGGCCCGGGTCGAGCCCCAGCACCCGCACCCCCTTGAGCGGGGCCTGCAGGAGGAGGCCGCGGAGGTTGGCGCCGAACACCCGGATGGCGTGGTCGTCCGCCTCTTCCATGCGCGCGGCGCGGATCTCGCGCTCCAGAGAGGGGCGCAGGAGCCGGGCATAGCCGTCGCGGATGGCGGCTGCGAGCTCCCCGGAAAAGATGGATGCCGGCCGGACGTGGCGGCGCTCGATGGCCGTCACCAGCGCCTCGTCATCTGCCTGCAGGGCGACGTGCAGCACGCCCTCGGCCTCGCCGCGGCGGATGGCCAACAGTCGGTGGGGCGGCACGCTCGCCAGGCGCTCGCCGTACTCGTAATAGACCTCGTACTTGGCCTGGGGATCGGCCGCGTCGGCCACCTTGGCGCTCTGAAGGGTGGCGCCGGAGAGGAGCCCTTGGCGCGTGGCCGCGCGGGTATCGGCGTCCTCGGCGACCACCTCGGCGGCGATGTCCCGAGCGCCTGCCAGGGCGTCCTCGACGGTGGCGACCTGGTCGTTCAGATAGTTGGCGGCGTACACGCCCGGCTGCCCGCGGGTGACCTGCTGCTCCAAGAACATATCGGCCAGGGGCTGCAGCCCTTTTTCGCGGGCCACCATCGCGCGGGTGCGGCGCTTGGGCTTGAACGGTAGGTAAAGGTCCTCGACCTCCTGGAGGACGGTGGCCGCCTCGATCCGGGCGCGCAGGTCGTCGGTCAGCGCCCCCTGCTCCTCAATGGAGGCCAGCACCGTCTCCTTGCGAGCCGCCAGGTTGCGCAGGTACTCGAGGCGCGCGGCGATGGCGCGCAGTTGCTCCTCATCGAGGTAATCCGTCACCTCTTTGCGGTAGCGGGCCACAAAGGGGATGGTGTTCCCCTCATCGAACAGCGCCACCGTGCGCTCGACCTGATCGGCGCGCAAGCCGACTTCATCGGCAATCGTCTGGGCCATGGGGATAGGGCGCATGAGTACCTCCTCCGCGATCGTGAGGCTCCGAGTATACGCGCAGCGCCCCAGGCGACAAGCGCGCCCCCGCCGGCGAACCGCGCCCGCCCACAGCGAATCATGGGCACTGGTGCCTGGTTGTGGTATACTCGCCCCGCTCCACCTGGTACCTCAGGCATCCTATTCGTCATGAGGAGAAGCCGACGATGCACAGACCATCCTTGAGCACGACGTTCCGCATCGTGCTCCTCGCCGCCCTACTGGCCGGCTGCAGCACGACACCGACGGTAACGCCCGATCCGCCCGCCGTGCCCGAGGTGCCAGAGACGCCGAGTGCGCCGCCCGAGCCCACCGAGGCGCCCACCGCTGCGCCCACCGCCACGCCCCAACCTACGGCGACGCCGGAGCCGAGCCCCACCCCCGAGCCCACCGAGGAGCCGGCAGCCGTGGCCTGGCTGGACCCGGCGCTGGAGCCCCACCTCGCCGACCTGGTGCGCGCCGGCCTGGAGGCCATAGGCGCCGAGACCGCGCCGACCCGCGAGGACGCCACGCTCTCGGTGGGCCCCGGCCTCGCCGAGCCCGCCGCCACCTGGGTGTATGCGGCTGTAGCGCCCTTTGCCACCCTGGCCGACGAGGTCTCCTGGGAGGCCGTGCAGGCCTTTTGGGCCGGCGATCCGGCACCGCTCGCACCCCTGACGGGCGGCGCCGCGCCCACCCTCTTGGTCAGCGCCGAGACGCTGGCCATGCTCGACGAACTTCTCGGCCCACCCTCCGAGGCCGCGATGATCACCGTCCTTCCGGCGGAGGAGTTGGTGGACGCCGCCTGGGCGGCACGCCCCGGCGCGTGGAGCGTGGTGCCGTTCGACCAGCTGGAGCCGCGCTGGAAGGTGCTGCGCATCGACGGCCTGAACGTGCTGGACAAGGCGCTGGACCTGACCGCCTATCCGCTGGCTGTCGACATCGGACTCGAAGGGCAAGGGAGCGCCGAACTGGCCGATGTCCTGGCGGCGGAAG
>JAAZBQ010000208.1 GCA_012513725.1 Chloroflexota bacterium | reverse complement strand
TGCACACCGGCGCCCGCAACGACATCTCCATGATCGGCATCCGGGTGGACGCCCGGGAGCCCGAGGCCCGCAAGTACTCCGTCGCCGAGGTGAACACCCTCCTCCGCGCGCGGCACGGGCTGTCTACCGGCGCCCAGGAGGACTTTCAGGTCTCCGACACGCTCGAGTACAGCGAGGAGATGACCCGCGTCACCGACATGATCACCCTGGTCCTCTCCTTCATCGCCGGCATTTCGCTGGTCGTGGGCTCGATCGGGTTGATGAACATCATGCTGGTGGCCGTCAGCGAGCGGACGTGGGAAGTCGGCCTGCGGCGCGCCCTTGGCGCGCAACAGGGCGACATCCTCTCGCAGTTCCTCAGCGAGGCGGTGCTCCTCTCGCTGGTGGGCGGCCTCATCGGCATGGCCATCGGCATCGGCGGCTCGTTCATCGTCGAGCGCTTCTGGGAGGAGCTGCAGGGCCATATGGGGGTCACCCCCGACGTCATCGCCATCGCCCTGATCGTCTCCACGGTCGTGGGCATCGCCTCGGGGATCTATCCCGCGTGGCGCGCGGCGCGGCTGCAGCCCACCCAGGCCCTGCGACACCTGACCTGATCGGTCATAGATACCGGCAAAGGATACCGATATGGCGGCAACAGAACGGACAACAGGGGCCTTGGTGGAGCTGGAAGGCGTCTCCAAGGTCTACGAGATGGGCGAGGTGGAGGTCCGCGCGCTGGACAGGGTGGACCTGTGCGTGGCACCCGGCGAGTACACCGCGATCGTGGGTCCCTCGGGCTCGGGCAAGAGCACGCTCCTGAACCTCCTGGGCTGCCTGGACCTGCCCACCGAGGGCACCTACCGCCTGCGGGGCGAGGACGTCACGTCGATGAGCGACCGGCGCATCTCCCGGCTGCGAGGCGCGGAGATCGGGTTCGTGTTCCAGAACTACTCGCTCCTGAACCGCGCCACCGCCCTGCAGAACGTCGAGATGCCCCACTACTACCTCAAGGGCCACGGCAACCGCAAGCGGGCCCAGGAGATGCTGGAGCTCGTCGGGCTCAGCGACCGGGCCAAACACCGCCCGACGGAGCTCTCCGGCGGACAGCAGCAGCGGGTGGCGGTGGCCCGCGCCCTGATGAACGACCCCATCCTGCTCCTGGCCGACGAGCCCACGGGAAACCTGGACTCGCACTCGGGGCAGGCCCTCATCGAGCTCCTCGAGCGGCTGAACACCGAGCAAGGGCTGACCGTCATCGTCGTCACCCACGACCCGGACATCAGTGCCCGCGCCCGGCGGATCATCCACGTGCAGGACGGCCTGATCGTCCGCGACGAGCAGCAGAACGGCAACGGTCAGGGGAACGGCAACACCGACGAGAACGCGACCGGCTGATCCACACCAGGCACTGCATCGTAGGAGACATAGCGTGAGTGAGGGAGAGATCACCGTAGGCGTCCTTGGCGGCCTGCGCGGCGCCCACCTGGCCGCCATCGCCGCCGGGATACCGGGCACCCGGGTGGTGGCGGCGTGCGATCGCGAGCCGGAGCGGCTGGAGGCCCTGGGGAAGCGGTTCCCCGACGCCTGGCTGGCCGCCGATCGTCGGGCGCTGCTGGAACGGCCCTTTGACGTCCTGATCCTGGCCTCCGACTGCCCGGATCATGGCCCCCAGGCCGTCGAAGCCCTGGAGGCGGGCAAGCACGTGCTATCCGAGGTGACCGCCTTTCACACGCCGGCCGAGGGCGTGGCGCTGGTCGAGGCGGTCGAGCGCACCGGGCGCCGCTACATGATGGCCGAGAACACCTGCTACCGGGCCCGGGCCGTCGAGGCGCGCCGGTTGGTCGCCTCGGGCGAGCTGGGCGCTTTTGTGTACGGTCAGTGCGAGTACATCCACGACATCCGGCGCCTGATGCGCGCTGCCGACGGCTCGTCCCACTGGCGCGCCTGGCTCCCCCCGGTGTACTATACCAGCCATCCCCTCGGCGAGATGCTCTCCATCCTGGAGGCGCGCCCTGTGGCCGTGTCGGCACAGTCGGTGGGCGGCAGGATGGAGGGCACCCTGAACCCCATGGACCTGGGTGCCATGACCGTACGCCTGGACAGCGGCGGGCTGGTCCACGTCGTGGCGTCCTTTGCTGCCGCGCGAGACAGCCAGTGGCTCGCGATCTATGGGACCCGCGGCATGCTGGAAGCCGACCGCTGGGGCGATGGCTCCACCCTCCGCATCCGCCTTGGCGGAGAGGGGGAGGGCGGCAGGGCGCCGTCAGACGTCATAGAGCCCCCGCCCCCCGCGGCCGAGGCGCAGGGGACCGGGCACGGTGGCAGCGACTATGGGGCGGTGTACGTCTTTCTACGGGCCGTCGCCGAGGGGGTTCCGCCGCCCATGGACGTCTATACCGCGTGCGACTATACGCTGCCTGGGATCATGGCCTACCGCTCCTCGTGTCGGTGGGGGGTGCCCCTGGAGGTCCCCGACCTGCGCGAGCCCGCCGCACGCGATCGCTTCCGCGACGACGACGCACGGCCGCCCAAGATGCCGTGAGATCGACAACCGGCCAGCCTGCCGACCCAGAGAGGAAACCATGACCAAACGCATCGTGCTCATCGGCGCAGGCAGCGCCGTCTTTACCCGCGGCTTGGTGGCGGACCTCATCCTGTCGCCCGAACTGGGCCCCTGGGAGATCCGCCTGGTGGACATCGACCCCGAGGCGCTCGCCGTGGCCGAGGGACTCTCCCGGCGCATGGTGGCCGCCCGCGGCGCCAACGTGCGCGTGGAGGCCAGCACCGACCGCCGGGACCTACTCCCCGGGGCGGATCTCGTGGTGACCACCATCGGCGTCGGCGGCAGGCGCGCCTGGGAAGCCGACGTCACCGTCCCCCGGCGGTACGGCATCTACCAGCCCGTCGGCGACACGGTGATGCCCGGCGGCATCTCCCGGGCCATGCGCATGATCCCGGCCCTCGTCGACATCGCCCGGGACATCGCCACC
>JAAZBQ010000207.1 GCA_012513725.1 Chloroflexota bacterium | reverse complement strand
GGCCCCCCTCGGGGGGTTGCGCCAGCCCCAGGCGGGCGGCCTCCACTGCCGCCCCCACCCGGCTATCCACCCCCAGCTTGTCGTACACCGCGCGCAGCGAGTAACGCACGGTGCGCTCGGAAAGGTTCAGTTCCTCTCCGATCTCCCGGTCCGTTCGGCCGGCCAGCACGAGGGACATGATCTGGGTCTCCCGGTCGGTGAGCTGGATCTGGGGCGGGCCGCTCCCGGCCGGCTCGGGGGTGCCCAGGGCCAGCTTGCGCACCATGTTGGCGCTCAGCCAGGTGTCGCCGCGCATCACGGTGCGGATGGCCCGCACGATGGCCTCGGGCATCTCGTCCTTGAGCACATAGCCCGCGACGCCGGCCGCCACCAGCCCCCGGACGTAGGCGTCGTCGTCATAGGCCGTGAGCACCACTACCTTGATGGCTGGGCGGTTCTCGTGGAGAAAGACCACCGTCTCCCGGGCCGGCGGTCCGGGCATCGAGAGGTCCAGCAGGAGCACGTCGGGCTCCAGCTGCAGGCTGAGCCGGCGCGCCTCGTGGGCATCGGCGGCCTCGCCGACCATCTCCAGGTCGGGCTCACCCGACAGAATCGCGCTGATCCCGGCGCGCACCAACGGGTGATCGTCGGCCAGCAGCACCCGTATCTTGTCTCCCATAGCGTTCTCCTTCCTCGCCCAGGGCCACCTGTGCGCGTATCTGGGTGCCTGCGCCGGGGGCCGAGTGGATGTCCAGGACGCCGCCCACCTGGGCGACCCGCTCCGACATGCTGATCAGGCCATAGTGGTTGCGGGCCACCATCTCGCTCAGGCGGCCGGGGACCACGAACCCGTGGCCGTCGTCCACCACCCGCAGCCCCACATAGCCGCCGTACAGCGTCAGGCTCAACTCCACGTGGGTGGCCCCGGCGTGGCGGAGGGCGTTCCGCAGGCTCTCCTGCGCCACCCGGAAGAGGGACAGGGCCACCCGGTGGGGGATCAGGCGGTCATCGGCCTGTAGGTCCAGATGGATGCGGGGGCCGGCGCCGGCCATTTCCCGCTCGAGCCCGGCCACATAGCCTCGCAGGGCGGCGCTCAGGCCCAGGTCCTCGAGGCCCGGCGGGCGCAGTTCGCCGATCAGGGTGCGCAGCTGCGACACCACCCCCAGGACCTCCTGGCGGGTCTTTTCCAGCATTGCCGACACCGCCTCAGCGCCCTCCCCGTCGCCATTCCCGGTCCCCTCGTCGGCGCGGTCGTCGCGCGAGACGGCCTGTCGCCCGGCGGCCAACTGGTAGGAGATGCCGATCAGCTGCTGTACGGCGCCGTCGTGCAGTTCCCGGGCCAGGAGGAGGCGCTCCTGTTCGCCGGCGTCGAGCATCTGCTGGTGGGCCTGGGCCAGCTCCCGGCGGCCCGCCTGCACCTCCTCGACGAGGCGCGTGTTCTGGATGGCCACGCCCGACTGGTGCCCCAGGGTGGTGAGGATCTGCATGTCCTCTCGGGCAAAGTACTCGGATCCCGGGCGGGGGCCGATGAGCAGGATGCCGTTCAGCGCGCCGCCCGCCGTCAGCGGCACCCAGAAGACGACATCCGCCAGCCCCAACAGGGCTTCCTCGCTGGGCTCCAGCGGGGCGTTGCGCAGCGCGCGCAGGACGTGGGCGTGGGTAGCCGGGCGGCCCCAGTCGACCAGGAACCGGGCCAGCGCCCCTCCGGCGGGCAGCGTGCCCTCCCCCAGGCGGCCAACGGGCGCCAGGCCGTGGGATCCCGCCAGATGGTAGGCCTGCCCCTCCTCGCGGAGGTATAGGGCGCTCCAGGAGATGTGCATGGCTCGCGATAGCTTGTGCACCAGCGAGCGGCGCAGCGCGACGGGTTCCAGGGTGGCTGAGAGCGATTCGGCCAGGCGCCCGACCACTTGCGTATAGCTCGCGCCGCGGCCCACCCAAACGTTCTCCGTCAGGCCATAAAAGGCCTGCCACAGGGGGTTGCGCCCCAACCACAGCGCCGCCACGGCGATCACCACGAGGAGCGGCCAGTTCCGGTCCGGCGCCAGGCGCGTGGCCTCAAAGAGCGCCGCCACTGCCAGCAGCCCGGCGATGAGGACGGTGCCCACCAGCAGGCCCGCCGACATCCGGCGAAAGGGCTCGTCGAGCCGCTCGCCCAGCGGCACCAGGGCATGCACATAGTAGGCCGGCCAGAGGAGGAGGGCCAAAGCGGTCCACGTCAGCGGGATGTGGACAGGGGCTCCCCAGGCCCTGGGCAGCAACGAGAGGAAGACCATTGGCGTGCCGGCTACCAGCCCGGCAAAGGCGATCACGCGGAGGTGTTTGAGCCTTGCCTCCGGCCAACCCTCCAGCCGGAACCAGCCCAACAGCAGGGCCGACAGGGCGCCGGCGGCCGGCAGCGGCACGCTCACGGCGATGCGCCAGATCGGGAACCACTCCTGGGCGCGGAGCACGTCGAACGGCCGCCACCACGCCAGGGGCGCCGAGAGGCCCAGCGCGGCGAGGAACAAGAGGCCGCTCCCCATGCTGCTGATGCAACCGGGAGGCTGCACGAGGAGGTTGCCATGCAGCCGAAAGAGAAAGGGACCCGTCCACAACAGCAGCACCACATAGATCGCCTCACCCGCAGCGCTCCCCGTGGCGGCCCACCTTCCGGAGGACACCAGGCCGCTCAGGAGCAGGAACACCCAGGCGAGGTCGACCCGTCCCAGGCGCTCGGCCAGGAGGGCCATCACCCAGAGGCCGAGGGCCAGTGTCAGGGACGCCAGGGGATCGCGGAGCAGCCACGACATGGTGCGCGGCGGCCCCTCCGCCGGAAAGGCCCACGTCGAGGCCCCGGCCGCTAGGAGCAGGGCGCACGCCGCCGCCGCGGCGCCCAGGATGAGGAGTCGCCGCCCAGCGGCAGTGCCTATGGCCCATGTCGATGCGCGCAAGGTGGCTCTCTCCGGGTCTCTTTGGCCGGCGGGTGGGTGGTCAATCGCTGAAGGATACCACAGCCAGCCGGTTCCGGCAAGTGCACTTGACCGATTACGGCAACTCCCGTGGCGGAACGGGCCGAGACACCGCTCGCCTCGCCGCCCATCCGGACGCAGCCGCCTCGAGCAGCGCGCAGCGGCGACAGGGGAACGCCCGCCCTACACAAGGGGCGGGCGCTGTGGGATCGTGGCGCCTCCGACAGGGGGCGGGGCTTACAGCCGATACCCCTCCACGGCTACCTGGTCGCCGACCTCCGTGGCGCTCTCGGCGATGGCCCCCACCGGCAGCTCCAGCACGTAGCGGGCGCCCCGGTAAAAGCGCCCGATCCGCCAGGGTCGCAGGTCTGCGTCGAGGCCCACCACCCGGAGGTCCCGGTTCAGGTAGACGGCGTCGATGGCAAAGCGCATGAAGAACATGTGGATGGAGGAGCAGGGGGCGATGAGCAGGCCCTCGCCTGGCGCCAACCCCGTGTCACCGAGGAGGCCCACGAAGCGGGTCCAGGCGCTATCGGCCACCCGGCCCCGGCGCACCAACGCGGTGTCGCGGGTGATGTTCGCCACCTGCAGGGAGTGCCCGTCGGCATGTGGTGTTGTGGACATGGTGTTTCCCTCGCGCTACAGGAGGTACTGGCCGATCCAGACGGCCCAGGCGCCGATGGCCAGGTAGGGGCCGTAGGCGATGGCGTCCTTGCGGCCCGCGCGCCGGGTGATGAGCAGCGCCAGGGCGACGAGCCCGCCGAGCAGGATGCCCACCAGCATGGCTCCCAGGATCAGCGGGTAGCCCAAGAGGAGCCCGGCGGCGGCCATAAACTTGACGTCGCCCATGCCCATGGCCCCCCGCCCGATGATGAACAGGACGGCAAAGGCGCCGCCACCGACCAAGGCGCCCTGGAGGGCCTCCCCCCAGGTGGGCTCCCCCAGCAGGAGCGCCTGCACCACCGCCCACGCAGCCAGCGCGGCCACCAGCGCGTTCGGGATGCGCCGCACCCGCAGGTCGATGACGCTGACGGCGAGGCAGACGGCCGTCAGCACCACGGCCGAGAGGGCCAGCGCCCAGGACCGCTCGCGCCAGCCGACGTACCCGCCCAGGAGCGCGATGGCAAGGGCCACGACGCCCACACCCATTCGAGCGCCGCGCCGGCCCAACAACCCCCCGTCGCCGTAGCCGGCCAGGAGCCGCTCGGCTGTCAGGCAGGCTGCCACCCCGCCGGCCGCCCCCGTTACTCCCCCGATGATCGCCGGTGTGACGATGTCGCCCCCTCTCCATCGTGGTGGCGCCCACCCCGGCGGGTCCGCCGGGGTGGGCGCCTGTCTCTGGCCATCAACTAGCGGGCGCGCTCCTCATAGTACCGCCGGAGCAGCCCGTTTACCGTGTCGCCGAGATCCTCCTCCCACGCGACCCAGTTCTCCGCGATCCACTCCTGGGCCTGGCCCACAAAGGGGCTCTCCAGGTAGGCCCGGCGGGCGAGGTCAAAGGCCTGCACGCCGACGATGGCGACGAGTACCAGGACCAAGCCCATGGCGCCGAGCATCGACGGTCGCTGTGCCAGGCGCGAGAGGCTATCCAGGTTCCCCTCGCTCGCTGCCCGGGACGATTGGACCTCGCCGACCGTGCCGGGCAGGGCCGCGGAGGCCAGCGCCAGGGTGAGCACCAGGAGGTAGGTGCTGCGCACGATGGTGGCGTCGGTCTGCGCAGCCAGTTGCTCGCCGGACCACAGCACCAGGACGGCCAGCCCGGCGATGGCCACCGCCCAGAAGAGCGTGCGCAGGAACCACCGCAAGAGCGCATAGGTGATTGGCCAGGCCGGCGCCTGTCTGGCGCCGCGGATAGCCCCCAACACGAACCAGGCCAGTCCCACCGCCGCCGGCCAGAACACCGCCGCAGAGATCGGCGGCAGGGGCCCGAGGGATGGCGCGGCCAGCCCAACCCTGGCCGCCGCCCAGCCGATCAGGATCCCCAGGATGCCGGCGAACAGCGCCCCACTGAGCGGCCGCAGAAGCGCTCTGTTCACCCGCGAGGGCTGGGGCATCACCTGGAGGTGGAGGGGGATGGGGATCGGCTCCTCCGAGGCGCTGGACACCACGTCGATGGCCGTCCGGTAGGGCTGGATCAGGAGGGATTCCGTCTCCGCACTGACCGTGGCCAGCAGCACCCCCCGCTCCAGGCCCGACGGCGTCACGCGCACCCAGTTGTCCCGGGGCTCCACGCGCCCATAGAGGTAGCCGCGCCCCCGCCCCCGGCGCAGTCGCAACTCGGTCCGCACCGACTGGCCGGAGAGGACATAGCCAAGCCGGATCTTGCGCGGGAACGCGTTCAGCCGCGGTCGGGCCACCTGGCCAAAGCCGACCAGGAACGCCTCGAGCGCCGCCCGCATGTCGTTCGGGTGCTCGCGCATGCATTGGCGCGCTGCCGCCGCCAGGTGCTCGGCGTTATGCTCCTCCAGCCAGCGCACCAGGGTGCCGTTGCGCAGGTGGGCGATGCCGTCCTCGGGGTTGCGATCCATGTGGCGGATCGCCTCACGGACCGTCCACACCTTGCGGCGCAGGCCCAGGAACCCACTGGTGCGGAACACAAAGGGGTCCGGCGTGCGCTCGTTCATGCCGAGTCGCCCCTCGGCCAGCGCGTCGGCGAGGGCCAGGCGGTCCTCGCCGCTGGCCAGGGAGTCGGCGGGGGCGACCTCAGAGGCCATGACGGTGCCCAGGACGTCGTCCATGTGCACCACGTCGATGCCGGCGACCCCGGCGCCCGAGACGGTGGTGCCTCCGTCGGTGAACACCACCACGTGCCGAATCGGCATATTGGCGGGCCACTGCGCATCGGCGAGAAAGGCCCGCAGCGCCCGGGTGGCCGCGGCGGTCTCCTTGCCCGGATGAGGGTGGGCGATCTGCCGGCCATCGGGCAGGCGCTCGCTCCAGGCGCCGCGCTGTGAGGGCATCACCTCGCCCTGCCAGTCCTTGGCATGGAGCACGCACAGTCCCCCGGGGCCCACGACAACGACGTCCATAGGCTGGCCGCGCACGTCGGGCTCAGACACGACGACATAATCCTCGGTCAGCGCCGTGCCCAGGTAGGCTGCCAGCGCATTCCCCGAGGGCATTCCGTTGGCCACCAAGAGTTCCGCCATGGTCTCCCCCTTGCTACTGGAGGGTCACGCGATCATCGATGAGGCGTTCGCGCACGAACCGTCCCTGCGGGACGATGCGGAAATGGGCCGAGTCCATCGGGAACTCGATGTCCATGGCGTTCCGGCCGGCGCGGTTCTTTTCCAATGTCATGATCATCCAGTTACGCATGGCCTCAGCCTGGCTGGTGTTGTAGACCATGTGCTCGCGGCTGACGATGGAGAACTTGTTGTTAAAGATGATGCCGATGTCCGCCTCGTATTGGAGGGCGCTGGAGCCGCGAAGATCGTCAAAACGCATGCGGGTCGCCTGTAGGCCTGCACGGTCGGAGGCGGCCAGGGCGATGACGTAGGCGCCCGTGGCCATGGCCAGCTCCTTGAGGTTCTGGGTGAGGTAGGTCGTCTCCTCCTGCCCTGCGGTCAGCTGGCGGTGGTCCACCGGGATCTTTTGGAGGTAATCGACCACCAGGAGCACCTGCTCCGGGCCGCTCTCGATCATCCCGTGGCACCACTCGCGGATGTGATCCAGGTTCGAGTGCGCGCCGCTGGCCTTGACCAGGATCAGCCGGTCGGCATAGGCATCCAGCTGCTCCAGCACCGGGGCGTAGCGCGGCATCTTGCGCAGCTTGCTGACGAGGCCCACCTTGGGATCGCCGGTGGCCGCGATTTGCCCGAGGCGGCGGATAGTCAGCCCGCCGTCGGGATCGTTGCCGCGCTCGGCGCTCTCCAGGCACAAGAGGCGCGAGAGAAGGTGCGAGCGATCGTGCTCATAGCACACATAGATCGCCGCGCGCTTGGGGTCGCTGCACACGACGTTGCGCGCCACCTGGAGGCCCCAGATCGTCTTGCCCACGCCGTACCCGCCGCCGATGACCATCAGCTGACCGGGGAGGAGCCCGCCGTTCAGGATGTCGTCCAGCGGGTCAAAGCCGGTGGGCAGCCACGTGTAGCGGCCGCCCTCCTGGGCCAGGCTCTGCTCCTCCATCTCCTCCAGCACCGTGGTCAGGCTGGCGGGGCCGGTGAGCTCGACGCGAGAATCCTCTCCCGAAGTGGACCTGTAGATGACGTCTACCATGTTCGCTCCTTGGCGTCCTCGCTGGTCCTCAACGCTTCCCCTGTGCACGGGCGGGGATGAACATCGCCGGCGGGAGGTGAATGCCGGCCGCCTCGATCCGGTCCATGAACTTGGGCCGAACGCCGGTGGCGCTAAAGTGCCCCTCGATGCGGCCCTGGGAGACAGAGGTCTGCACGAAGCGGAAGAGATCCTGCATCACGATGATGTCACCCTCCATGCCCTGGACCTCGGTGATGTAGGTGATCTTGCGGCCCCCATCGGCCAGGCGGTCCAGGTGCACCACCACATCAAAGGCGGAGGCGATCTGCTCGCGGATGGCCTTCAATGGGAGGTCCATGCCGGCCATCAGCACCATCGTCTCCACACGAGCCAGGGTGTCGCGGGGGCTGTTGGAGTGCGCCGTGGTCAACGAGCCGTCGTGGCCGGTGTTCATGGCCTGGAGCATGTCCAGCGCCTCGCCGCCGCGAACCTCGCCGACGACGATGCGGTCGGGACGCATGCGCAGGGCGTTGATCACCAACTGGCGGATGGGCACCTGGCCCTTGCCCTCGACGTTCGGGGGGCGCGACTCCAGGCGGACCACGTGCCGCTGCTGGAGCTGCAACTCGGCGGCGTCCTCGATGGTGATGATCCGCTCGCCGCCCGGGATGAACCCGGAGAGGACGTTGAGGACCGTCGTCTTGCCGGTGGAGGTGCCACCAGAGACCACGACGTTCAGCCGCGCCTCGACGCAGGCCTTGATGAACGCGGACATTTCCTGGGTCATCGACCCAAAGCGGATGAGATCGTCGACCGTAAAGGGCACGGTAGCGAACTTGCGGATGCTCAGGCAGGGCCCCACCAGCGAAAGGGGCGGGATGATGCAGTTCACCCGGGAGCCATCGGGCAGGCGCGCGTCCACCATGGGGCTGGATTCATCCACCCGGCGGCCCAGGGGCGAGACGATGCGGTCGATGATGCGCATCACGTCGGCGGCGTCGCGGAAGCGGAGGTCGGTCTCCTCGAGGACGCCGTTCCGCTCGACGAACACCTGCTCCGGGCCGTTCACCAGGATCTCGGTGATCGACTCGTCGCGCAGGAGGGGCTCCAGCGCGCCAAGGCCCAGGATGTCGGCCACCACCTGCTCGAACAGCTCGTTGCGGTCCTGCCGGGTGAGGGGCAGTTCCTCCTCTTGGAGGATCTCGGCAAAAATGCGGTCGAGGGAGCGGCGCACCTCGTCGACGTTGCTCGCATCGACGGTGGGGCTCAGCTCCGACAGGAGGCGCCGCTGGACCCGGTCCTTGATCCCCGCGTACTGGTTCGCCCGGCCCTGCTCGAGGGTGGGTCGGGCGCCGTTATCCCGCGGCCCGCGGGCGGGGGGCGGGGTAGGGGGCGCCGTGCGTCCTCTGCGTCCGAAACTCACCATAGTATCGCCTGCCTTCCTATCCTCGGGACCCGGTCAGCGCACCCAGACCGGGTCGTACTCGTTCCAAGAGGTGTTCGAGATGTTGCGCACATTCTGGCCCGAAGCGGTCATCACGTGGATCTGCTGGGGGCCGGGAGCCGAAGACCAGAACGCGATCTGCGACGAGTCCGGCGACCAGGACGGATGTT
>JAAZBQ010000206.1 GCA_012513725.1 Chloroflexota bacterium | reverse complement strand
CGGCCGCGGGGGAGGCGGACGCCGGCCTCCCGGCGGATTGGCCGACCTACCGCAACGATGCCTTTGGCTTTGCGCTGCAACTGCCGCCCGACTGGGTGTACCGGGTGTTCGTGGCAACGCCCGACCAGCCTCCCCTGGGGCCGGAGAACATCCGCATGCACCTGCACCTGATGCCGGCCGAGTGGGCCGCGCAGCAGCCCCTGCCCTCGGGCCCCGGCATCACGCCGTTCATCGTGGAGGTGAGCGAGGGCTCCCTCGAGGCGTTCCGCCAGGCGAACATGGAGCCCGCCGAGAGCGCCGTGCTGGACATCGGCGGCCTGGCGGTGACGTGGGAGCGGGAAGCAGTCACCGATGAGTTGAGCCTGGAGCGCTACATTTTCCAGCACCCGCGGAACGAGGCGCTGCGCGTTACCTTTCATGATCCTGTGTCGGGCTTTCCCGAGCGCCTGGCCGCGCACGGCTGGACGCTGGACACGTTCAAGACGATCATGACCACGTTTGCCTTTTTCCGCTAAAGCCGGAGGAGTCCCGTGCGCCGGTTTACGTCTCCCAGCGGCCTGCGAGCGCGGATCATCGTATGGACGGTGGTGCCCACGATGATCATCATGGGCGCGATGATCATCGCGACCACGTGGACCTACTATCGCGTCACCGGGGACCTGGTGATGGAGCGCAACCGGGAACTAACCCGCCTGGTGGCCGCCCAACTGGCCACTGGGCTCCGCGAGCCGATTGCCCTCCTCGACGCGGTGGCGATGACCGAGGACGCCCGCAGCGGCGTGCCGGCGCGCCAGCGGCTGGCCCTGCGCTGGGCCATCGGCGAGCTGCGGGCGTTCGATGGCGGCGTCGTGATCCTCGATCGGCAGTGCACCGTCGCCGCCGCCGACCCGCGGCGCCCGGAGCTGGTCGGCGAGAACTGGTCCGACTACCCGTTCTGCCCGCAAGCGGAGCAGATGGATCGCTCGGCTCCCGTGAAGCACTGGGCCACCGACATCGAGCGCCTGGGCCCCGACGGCGAGCAGGTGATGCCCTTTGTGTTGCCGGTGCGCGGCGAGCGTCAAGCCTACATCGGCTCGATCGTCGGCCTGATGCGCCTGGATCTGCGCCGGACCGAGTCGCCCAACGCCCTCTACTCCCTGCTGATCCGCATGCGGCTGCACACCGGCGGCCGGCTCTTTCTCGTCGATGGCCAGGGTCGCTACGTCGCCTGGGACGACGGCACGAGCGCCGGCCAGGACGCCACGGGCCACGCGGCGGTGCAGGCCGTGATGCGCGGCGAGACGGGGGCCGTCCGCACGACGGACCTGGAGGGCCGGGCGATCATCGCCTCCTACGCGCCGGTGGAGAGCACCACCTGGGGCCTGGTGCAAGAGGAGGATTGGGCCGCGCTCACGGCGCCGCTGGCCCGCTACGGGCGCCTGGCGCTCCTGCTCCTGGCCCTGGGACTGGCGCTGCCGGCCGGGGTGGTGGCCCTCGGGCTGCGGGGCGTCATGCGGCCGATCTCCGAGCTCACCGCGGCGGCCCGGCGCATCGCCGCCGGCGACCTGCGGCAGGCGATCGCCATCCCGGCCGACGACGAGACGGCCGGCCTGGCCGAGGCGTTCAACGGGATGTCGGCGCAGCTCGACGATCTCTACACCGGCCTGGAGGCCAAGGTCGCCCACCGCACCCGGGAGCTCGCCACCCTGAACCGGGTAGCCGGCGTCGTCAGCCGCTCCCTCGATCTGGAGGATATCCTGCGCGGCGCCCTGGAAGAGACGCTAAGCGCCCTGGGCCTGGGGGAGGGACTCGCCTACCGGGCCGACGATGGGCGCCTGGTGCTGGTCACGCATCGGGGGGTTTCCCGGGCCACTGCCCAGCGGATGGCCGAGTTCGCCGTGCTCCTCGATGGCGACGCGCCCTGCATCCGCGATGTCGCGGACCTTACCGAAGCGTGGGCCGTCCCCTGGGCCGAGGTGGGCTGGCGCCGGATCCTCACGGTGCCCCTGGCGGCCCGTCGACGGCTGCAGGGGGCCCTGGTGTTCCGCATGCCCGCCGACAGGGCCCCCTCGGAGGACGACCTATCCCTGCTGGCGGCCATCGGCCAGCAGGTGGGCATGGCGGCGGAGAACGCGCGGCTCTACGGGGCCGTCGAGGAGGAGGCGATCGCCGCGGAACGCAACCGCCTGGCGCGGGAGCTCCACGACTCGGTCACCCAGACGCTCTTTTCCGCCAACCTCATCGCGGGGGTATTGCCCCTCCTGTGGGAGCAGGATCGCGCCGAGGGCGAGGCGCGCCTGGCGGAACTCCACCTGCTCACCCGCGGCGCGCTGGCCGAGATGCGCTCGCTCCTCCTGGAACTGCGCCCCGCCGCGCTCGCCGAGGCGCCGATGGAGGATCTCTTGCGCCAACTGTGCGAGGCGTTCGAGGGGCGGTCGCGGATCGCGGCGGATCTCGCGGCGGAGCGCGGCCTGGCGGTGCCGGCGGAGGCCAAGATCGCCCTGTACCGCATCGCCCAGGAGGCGCTGAACAACGCCGCCAAGCACTCCGGGGCCGACCAGGTGGAGGTGACCTGGGGCCGGTCGCCCGAAGAGGGCGAGGGCGCCATCGCTCTAGCCATCGCCGACGACGGGCGCGGGTTCGACCCGGCTGCCGAGCACGCGGGCCGTATGGGGCTGGGCATCATGCGCGAGCGCGCCGCCGCCGTGGGCGCCGACCTGTGCGTGGCCAGTGCGCCGGGCCAGGGCGCCCGCGTGCGGGTGGTCTGGTCGCCGCGCCCCGGTGTGGACAAGGCCCAGGAGCCCACCGAGCAGACCGTGACGGGCTGACCACGCCCTGAGAACAGGAGGCATCCATGTCCGAGGAACAGCCGATCCGCGTGCTGATCGTCGACGACCAGCCGGTGGTGCGCAGTGGCCTGGGCGCCTTTATGCGGGCCTTTCGAGACCTGGAACTGGTGGGCGAGGCGGCGGACGGGCAACAGGCCGTGGCCCTATGCGCCTCGCTAGAGCCCGACGTGGTGCTGATGGACCTCATCATGCCGGGGATGGACGGCGTCGCGGCCACGGAGGCCATCCGCGCGCGCTGCCCGGGCACGCGCATCCTGGTGCTCACCAGTTTCGCCGAGGACGACCTCGTGCAGCGGGCGCTGCAGGCCGGGGCCACGGGCTACCTGATGAAGAACGTCTCGCACACCGAACTCGCCGCCGCCGTGCGCGCGGCCCACCGCGGGCAGGGGACGCTGGCCCCCGAGGCCACCCAGGCCCTCATCCGCGCCGCCACCGCGCCCCCGCCCCCCGGCCACGACCTGACGCCCAGGGAGCGGGAGGTGCTGGCCCTCATGGTGCAAGGCCTCTCCAACCCCGAGATCGCCGAACGGCTAGTCATCGGCGAGTCGACGGCCAAGTCCCACGTGTCGAACGTCATCGCCAAGCTCGGCGCCGCCAGCCGCACAGAGGCGGTCGCGGTTGCCCTCCGTCACCGGCTGATCACCTGAGCACGCAGCGGAGTACCGGAAGAAGCCATGGCCAGGGGCGGCGAACCTTTGACAGCGCCGCGGGCTTGGGTTACCATGCCCGCACGCCTGCCCGCTACCGTTGCAGACCCCGAGCAGCCACCATCGTGAACGATCGTTGCCGTGCTATCGCAGCCATTCTGTGCCTGGGCCTGCTGCTGGGGATCGCCCTCGGCTGCGTGCCCGTGGTGCCCGCCGGCGATGCCGCCCTGGCCCCGGCCATCGCACCGGTCGAGGCCACAGCGACTGCCCAAGCCAACGCGACCACCGCGGCCGCCTCTGCTGCAGAGGCCATATCCACAGCAGGCATTACGTCCGTCGCAGAGAGTCCCCTGGCGCCGGAAGGCTCCCCGACCGGGGAGCCCTCGCCGACCACCACGTCGACGGAGACACTCCCGCCGCCGACCGCCACCCCGAGCCCTACGACGACACCGAGCCCTACCCACACCCCCAGCCCAACGCCGACGGATACGGCCACGCCGACCGCCACCGTTCCGCCGACCCCGACCCCCCTGCCGATGCCGACGCCGGACGGGGCCTGTCGCACGGTGCGGGTGCCGATCCTGATGTACCACTATATCTCCGAGCCGCCGGATCCGTGGGACAGGATGCGCACCGACCTCTCCGTCTCGCCGGCGCAGTTCGAGGAGCACCTGGCATACCTGGCCGAGAACGGCTATCAGTCCATCACCCTGGACGACCTGGCCCGCGCCCTGCAGGTGGGCAGCCCGCTGCCGCCCAAGCCGGTCATCCTGACCTTTGATGACGGGCACCGCGACCACTATACGGAGGCCTTTCCGCTCCTCCAGCGGTACGGCTACACGGGGACCTTTTTCGTGGTCACCAGCCT
>JAAZBQ010000205.1 GCA_012513725.1 Chloroflexota bacterium | reverse complement strand
TCGAACGCCTCGGGCACCCGGAGCGTCGTGCGCACCCGGAAGGTGGTGAGATAGGGGCCGTCGTGCACCAGGGCCACCTCGCTCGCCGCCCCGGTGGAGACGAAGCACTGATCGTTCACCGCCATGCCGTGGTACCAGCCGTCGCCAATGTCGGCGATGTCCTCGAACGTCAGGAGGCGCCGGTACGTGTGGCCGGTGCGCAGGTCATCGATGGTCAACGTGCCGTTGGGCTCCACCGTCACGCCGACGTACTCGTTGGCCATGGAGCGCTCGCTGGTGGCCAGCCCGTGGCGGGAGGGATGCCGGGTGGGCAGGGCCACATCGACGCGGCCGACGCGCCGGGTCTCGCCCGTGCGCACGGTCAGCGTCGTGTAGCCCATGGCGGGCACCGTCAGCGGCAGGCTCACCGTGACGTCGTGGGTCCGGAACGACTCGGGGAAGCGCGTCGGGCGGATCCGCGTCTTGACGCGGCCCATCGCCTGGGCCAACCGCTGGTAGGGCACCTCGTCGCCCGCGGCGTCATAGATGCGGAACGCCGGTTTGGGCTCAAAGCCAAAGAACTCGTTGAACGTTGGCCAGTCGGTCGGCACCTGCACGGTGATCTCGGCGGTGCCCTCGTGGGGCGTGGGCAGGGGGTTGAACACGCAGATGCGCAGCGCGTCCTCCCCGATCTCGCCCTCCACCGCCGCGGCCAGCGCTCGGGTTGCCTCGACCGTCAGGCGCTCGGCGATCCCCTCGCACTGGCTGAACCGGAACCTCATGTCCTCGTGAACCTGGTCGATGGAGCAACCGCAGATCGAGTCGTGCGGGTGGTTCTTGAGCAGCCAGCGCCAGGCCACATCCAGGAACCCCTGCGAGCCCGTGAGCCCGCCGACCCCCTCGGCCAGGGCCGCGAACGGCTCCGCCCAATGGCACAGCAACGTCTGGCAGCGGGCGTTCCACTGCTTGATCCACACCCGGCTGGAGAGGACCCCGGGGATCAGCCACTGGTTGTCCTCGGTGGCGGGGAAGCGGGCCGGTTCTCGGAGCTCGCCCTCCAGCACGGTCTCGATGCGGTCGCGCTGGGGCAGCATCTCCTCCAGGTAGGCATCCAGCGTCGAGTGGACGATCTCGATGCCGTCCTCGCCCGCCGCGCCGAGGCGCTCGGCGATGGCGGCATAGGCGGCCTCGTCCCACTCTTGGTGGTCGCAGCCGTCAAAGAGGAGCAGGGGATCCACCTCGCTGGTGGCCGCCTCCCGCTCGAGGTACTGCGCCAGCCGCGCCCGGGTCACCGCCAGGTCGGCCGCCTCGGTGTGGAAGCGCGCCCCCCGCACCCCCGCGGCATAGGTGCAATAGCCCGTATCGCCAAAGCGGTAGCAGGGGATCTCGCTGCCATCGGCGCCGCGCCAGAGGACGTTGCGGTCGCCAACGGTGTTCGTGCCCCGCCAGATGAACCCGCCGCGGATGCCGAACCCCTGGAGGATCTGGGGCATCTGGGAGTTGTGGCCAAAGATGTCACAGACAAACCCGGCGTCCGAGGGCGTTCCGCCGTAGGCCCGGACCACCTCTCGCCCCAGCCGCAGGTTGCGCACCAGCGATTCTCCCGATACCAGGAACTCGTCCGGGAGAACGTACCAGGGCCCCACGGCCAGCCGGCCGTCCTGGACCATGGCCTCCACCTGGGGGCGGCGCTCGGGCCGCACCTCGAGATAGTCGTCCAGCATGATGGCCTGGCCGTCGGTCTGAAAGGGCCCCTGCAGGCGGCCATCCTCCAGCCCGGCGAGGACGCGGTCCAGCAGGCCCACCAGACGGTAGCGAAAGTCCTGGAAGGTCTGGTACCACTCGCGATCCCAGTGCGTGGAGAGGACATAGTGCGCGCGGCGGATGCTCATCGGTGGGCTCCTCGTGGTGCAAGGGTGATCCGTTCGGTTACGGCGCGAGGATAGCCTGGGGCGAACGGCGGGTCAAGCGGCGGCGGGAAACGCAAGACACCCTCCGGGAAGGTCCGGAGGGTGTCAGCAGATGCATATGGTTCCGCAGACGCCGTGTCGGTATGGGGTGCCCCCGCACGAATGGCACGAATCGTTGGACGAATCACCCGAGCGGAGAACCTACCGCAGATCGTGCCCGATAGGCCCGTTTCCGCGTAGGAAGAGGGGCGGGCCGATGCGCCGCAACCCACTCTCCCGGTCGGGCTACAGCCCGCGCCAGCCGGCGCACCAGGCCAGCCCATGGTGCCCTTCCCACTCCTCTGTTCGTGAGATTCGTCCGACATTCGGGGGATTCGTGTGGAGGATCCCCTGCGTCAGATGCTACCTAGTAGTTCTCCGCCAGCAGCTCATAGTAGGCCTGGGGGTGCTGGCAGGCCGGGCACACCTTGGGCGCCGACTTGCCCTCGTGGACGTAGCCGCAGTTGCGGCACTTCCACTTGACCACCTCGTCGCGCTCGAACACCTTGCCCTCGCGGACGTTGGCCAGCAGCTTGCGGTAGCGCGCCTCGTGCTGCTCCTCGACTTCGGCGATCTCCTCAAAGACCACGGCGGCCCGGCGGAACCCCTCTTTTTCTGCGATCTCGCGGAAATCCTTGTACATCGTGGTCCACTCGTACTGCTCGCCATCGGCCGCGGCCTCGAGGTTGGCCTCGGTGTCGCCGATCACGCCCGCGGGATAGGCCGCCTCGATCTGGAGGTCGCCGCCCTCGAGCTGCTTGAAGAACATCTCGGCGTGCTCTTTTTCGTTCTCGGCGGTCTCGAGAAAGATCGCGGCGATCTGCTCATAGCCGGCCTTCTTGGCCACCGAGGCAAAGTAGGTGTAACGGTTGCGAGCCTGCGACTCGCCGGCAAAGGCGGCCAGCAGGTTCTTTTCGGTCTGGGATCCCTTGAGCGTCGGCATGTTGGTCTCTCCTCATGGACGATAGGCGCCGGGAGCCGCATCGTGAGCATGGGGCACGGGTGGGTGGGATGGTCCGGGGCCGGATAACGAGTGTCGCCGCCCCGCGTGGGCAGCGGCAGGGACCATACCACAGCCCCGCAATAGCGTCAAGCACGCGCGACGTCCTCCGCGCAGGCTCAGCCCACGGCGCGGCGCACGGCGGCCTCGGCGAGGAGCTCCGTCGGGTTCACGAGGTCGGGCGCCTCGGCGCCCTCGCCCAGGAGCAGCGGGAGCTCGGTGCAGCCCAGGACGATGCCCTCCACCCCGCGGCGCCGCAGGATCTCGACCGCCTCTGTCGCCGCCTGGCGATCGTCGTCGCCCTCGCGCCCCTCCTGCAGGCTAAAGATGGCCTGGTCGAGGCGCTCACGCGCGGCAGAGGGGATCACCGAGTAGGCGATACCCAACGCGTCGAGGGGAACCTCGTACACCCGGGGCTCGCCCAGGCCCAAGAGGCCGACTCGCTGCCAGCCGCGCTGCTGCACCTCTTGGACGGTGACGTCGATCATGCTGAGGACGTCAATCCCGGCCGCCTCGGCGATCTGGGCGGCGAACAGGTGCGGCGCGTTGGCCGTGATCACCAGGAAATCCGCACAGGTGCCCAGGGTGCGGGCGGCCTCAAAGAGGCGCGGGTCCGCCTGCATCGGCAGGAGCGGCAGGCCGTCTTCGGTGGTCAGCACGGGCGGGTGCCGCAGGTAATAGACGACCATCGGGGGATACCCCGTGTTGCCTCGTGACGGCAGATGGTCCAGCGAGATGCGGTGCACCCGCCGCTCGAAATCCATGGTGGCCTGGGGTCCCAGCCCACCGAGTACGCCGATCCTCTGCATCGTGCTCCTCCTATTCTGACATGCCACGCATCACCTCACGCCTCGCTTCATGCGACGAGCCTCTCATCCCACCACTCAACCCCTTACTACCCGTCATCCTGAGCCTCTCACACCCCGTCATCCTGAGCGAAGCGAAGGACCTCCACCGCACAATACGCCTAACCTACCGCCTGAGCACATAGCCCCCATTACCCCGTCATCCTGAGGCCCGCCCTGAGGTCTGCCGAAGGGTCCGCCGAAGGACCTCTACCGTACTCCTTCCCTAACCGCCCATCCCACCACTCAACCCCCTGATGCCCGTCATCCTGAGGCCTGCCCTGAGGTCTGCCGAAGGGTCCGCCGAAGGATCTCTACCCTGCTCCCTCCCGAGTGTCCCTGTCGAGCACGCGCCCTCGTGAGCCTCACGGGCATCGACAACGCCTGCACGGTCACCCATGCCACGCGGGTCTTTAGTATCATGAGTATCATGAACGTCATGAACGCGGGCTGAGGCCGAGGCGTTGTTGATGTTGATGATACCGCTGAGACATTGGGTAACCCGCGCACGGCGCCACGCCGGACCCCGGCGGTGACGGGGGGTGGAGGGAGGCATAGGGCGCGATGGAGGGTTAGGGAGGTTGTGCGGTAGAGGTCCTTCGCTTCGCTGCTCAGAAACTTGACGCGGGGACCCTCGAAGGACGCCCGCGAGGATCAATCCTGTGAATCTTGTGAATCCTGTCCTCTTCTCGGTTTCTTGCGCCATGAGTGGCGCCGCTGCGACATGGGCTACTCAGGATGACGAAGTAATGGAGGTTATGTGCTCGGGCGGTAGGTTAGGCGTATTGTGCGGTAGAGGTCCTTCGCTTCGCTCAGGATGACGGTGTTGGGGGGTAATGGGTGGAATGGAGGGTTGCGTGGTAGGGAGGCGGAAGGATGTGCTTACTCCGGCGGCCCTACACCAACCCCAGGATGTGCTCCAAACCATAGGCCACGCCGTCCTCGTCGTGGCGGCGCGTCATATGGCGCGCGGCCTGCCGCGCGGCGGGCGTGGCGTTGCCCATCGCGACGCCGTGCCCCACGGCGGCCAGGAGCGCCGCATCCGGAGCGTCGTCGCCAAAAGCGGCCGCCTCATCCATAGCGATGCCGCGGGCCGCCAGGAGGTCCGCTGCCGCGCGCTCCTTGCCCACGCCACAGGCCATGGCCTGCAGGCAGCGCCGCGAGTCGGTGAGGTAGAGGGCGGCCCGGCCCGCGTAGCGATGGCTGAGGGTGGCAAAGGCCTCGCCCAGGTCTCGAGAGGGATGCAGCGCGACGATCTTGGAGCAGGCGCGGCCGGCCGCCCAGGCAAAGGCCGGCGTTTCGTGCGGCGCAAAGCCCCACGTCTCGTGCTCGGCGTCGGACATCGGCAGGCGGTAGGCGTTGTACTCTTCCCCGCGCTGCACGGCGATCTGCAGGTCGGCGTCGACCTCAGCGAGGTCGCGGGTCAGCGCCGCCACCGTATCGGCGGCCAGCACATAGTGGCGCTCGTACCCCAGGGGCGCATCCCAGGCCATCGCGCCGTTGTGGCACAGGCCCCGCTCGCGCAGCAGGGCGGTGAGGGTGCCGGCCTCGCCGGCGCGGGGCGCCAGCCGCTTGGAGCGCGCGGTGGCCACGTACAGCAGGATCCCCCGCCGGTGGCAAGCCTCCAGCGCCCGCCGCGTGGGTTCGCTGATCCGGCCCTCGGCGTTCAGGAGCGTGCCGTCCAGATCCAAAAAGATGGCGCGGACGTCGGGCATGGCGCCTCCCACGTGCTGGTTGTGGCCCAGTGTCTATCCTCGAGCCCACGCGGCCAGCGCCGACAGGCTGCTCGCCACCTGGGCCTCCTCCTGGGCCAGCGTGCGCGGATCGTCCCCGCTGGCGCCGGGAGCGGGGTCCATCCAGAGCTCGACATAAAGGTCCAGATCGGCCAGCCGGGGCGCCAGCACCTCGGCGAGGGCCTCGAGGTCCAGCCAGCCCTCGCCCAGCGGCCGCCCGGTCACGTGGTAGCCGATCGGCGCCCGCTCCACGACGTAATCCTTGATGTGCGCCTGCAGCGCCAGGGGCGCCAGGGCCTCCGCCGTCTCCAGGGGGCGCTCCAGAAGGGCGATGGAGTTCGCCGTATCCAGGCAGACGCCCACCGCCGGCTTGCCAAGGTCCTCGATGATGCGACGCAGGACAAGGCTGGGGACGTCGAAATGGTTCTCCACCGCCAAGCGCAGGCCGCTGTCGCGCACCGCCGGCAGGGCCTCGCGCAGCCCCGCCTCGATCGCCGCCACGTCCGCGCTATCCAGCACCAGGCGCAGGGCGCTGCTCCCCAGGTCGCCTGCCAGCCCCAGGTAGCGGCGCAGGGCGGTGGCGTCCAGTCCCCGGGTGCCGGCCTCCAGGGCGATATCCAGGCCGGCGGCCTCGTCGACCAGGCGGCCGATCTCGTCGGCGGCCAGGTCGTCCAGAGGGATGTTGTCGCAGATTTGCACGACCTCCGCCCCGGCGGCGCTGGAGCGCTCCAAGACGTGGAGCGCCGCGGCCAGGGCGCCCTCCCGCGCGAGCAACCCGGCGGCGGCGTAGCGGTAGGCGAAACTCGACACTCCCAGACGCATGGATGACTCTCCTCTGATGGCCGGCTGACGCTCAAGATCCAAGTGGTCGGGCGGAGGTGGATCGCAGGGCATGGCATGCCGCGCCCGCGGGCGCGCGGGGTTTGAACCCCGCGGCCTTGTGGTGGACAACACCTACGCGACGGATGATCTGCACCATCTCGTCTCATTCGTCCGACATTCGTGGCATTCGTGATGAGGCCCCCATAGCCAACGACGACGCCATTATGCCCCACGCCGGCAACCGGCGCAACGCCTGCCCGCCGGCGAGCGCGCGCGCTTGCCAGGGGAGTGGAGAAGGGCATAATGGCCTTGACCTTGTCGTTAGCGTCTCATCGTGGAGGAAGAACATGCTGACCACTCGGTACGACCTCGACACCGTACGCCGCAGCCTCCTGCCCCTCGAGGAGTGGCGACCCTTTCCCCAGGCGGCCGATCGCGACGCCTGGCAGGCGCTCCTGGCCAGCCCCCTGAACCGCGAGCGCCGCGGCTTTCTCGTGGGCCAGGCGGAGGCGTTCCTCGGCCAGCCCTGGCCGTCGCTGCCGGCCACCACGTACATGGAGTTCGTGCGCAACGGCAACCGCAGCCGCTACGAGCAGCCCTATTTCGCCCGGCGCCGCCGGCTCGGGATGCTGGTGTTGGCCGAGTGTTTCGAGGCTCAGGGGCGCTTTCTCGACGAGATCGCCAACGGCCTGTGGGCCATCAGCGAGGAGGCCTCCTGGTCGGTGCCGGCCCACGCCCGCAACGCCCCCGACCCGCTGCCCAACGCCGACGCCGAGATGGTGGACCTGTTCGCCGCCGAGACCGCCATGGTGGTGGCCCACGCCCTGTACCTGGTGGGCGAGGGCCTGGGCGAGATCTCGCCCGCCCTGGTCCGGCGCCTGAAGAAGGAGACCATCCGCCGGGTGATCGAGCCGGTGGAGACCCGGGACGATTTCACCTGGTTCTCGGGGTTCAACAACTGGACCCCCTGGATCTGCTCGAACGTCGAGGGCGCGGCCATGCGCCTGATCGACGACCCGGATCGCCTCGCGGCCCTCACCCACAAGCTGATGGCCACGGTGGACCGCTTCATCGGCCACTATGGTCCCGACGGTGGCTGCGACGAGGGTCCCGGATACTGGGGTGTGGCGGCGGGCGCCATGCTGCGGTTCCTCGAGCACCTCTACTCGCGGACGAACGGCGCGCTGAGCGTCTACGACGAGCCCCTCATCGGCAACATGGGCCGTTTCATCGTGGACACCCACCTCGCCGGCCCCTGGTTCACCAACTTTGCCGACGCCCCCGCGCGCATCGACCTGCGCCGCGACGTGGTCTATCGCTACGGCGAGCGTATCGGCTCCCGCCTGATGCAGGACGCCGCCCTGCTCTCCGCCAGGGGCTACGACGCCGCCAACGAGGTGTACCCCGTCCTGCACACCCGGGCGAACGGCGACATCATCTCGCCCATCCTCGGCGAGTTGTTCTGGATGCCGGCCGACGCCGAGCCCCAGAACGTGCCCAACGAGACGCTGAACTGGTTCCCCGACCTGCAGGTGCTGGTGGCGCGCGAGTCGCCCACGCTGGGCGAGGGCCTGGTGCTGGCGGCCAAGGGCGGCCATAACGGCGAGAGCCACAACCACAACGACCTGGGGCAGTTCATCCTGGTGCTGGATGGGCAGCCGGCCATCGTCGATATCGGCGTCGAGACCTACACCCGCAAGACGTTCTCTGACGAGCGCTATACCATCTGGTGCATCCGCTCCTCGGGCCACAATGTGCCGCTGGTGAACGGCCACGAGCAGGTGGCCGGCGCCGACCGGCGCGCCACGCACGTGACCTTCTCCGAGGAGGACGGCGTCACCCGGTTGGGCATGAACCTGGAGGGCGCCTATCCCGAGGATGCTGGCATCGCCTCGATCCGCCGCGAGTTTGCGTTCTGCCGCAACGGCGCTGCCCGGGTCACCGTGAGCGACGAGGTGGCGGTGCGCGAGGGCTCGACCCGGGTGACCATCCCCCTCTACACGCCCTGGGAAGTGGAGGAGGTCGCGCCCGGGACGTTGGCCCTGGGCGCCGCGCCGCGCCGGCTCCTCGTATCCTTCGATCCTGCCCTGCTCGACGTCACCGTCGAGGACGCGCCGATCGAGGACGCCCGATTGCAGTCGTCGTGGGGCGATCTGCTGCGGCGCATCACCCTGGTGGCCGAATCAGATGATCCCCGCGTCGCCTACCGGCTCGAGTTTGCCGCAGAGGCATAGACGCTCGGCACAATGCCTTTTCCCTGCAGGTCTGCCCTACGACAGACCTGCAGGGCACCGGATGCCTGCTTGACGGTCGCCGATACCATTCTACAATGGCCGCAGTCGCGAGTAGCTGATAGCAAGGGACAGCGTAAAGCCAATG
>JAAZBQ010000204.1 GCA_012513725.1 Chloroflexota bacterium | reverse complement strand
GGGCGCGGGCCCTCGTCGGCCTGCGTCAGCCAGATGGGGCTCGACCACGCCTGCTGGCGGTTCCCTTGGCGGACGCGCAAGTAATAGTACACGAACGGGCGATCGCCGCCAAAGGTCGGGGCGAGCGCCAGCGCCTCCAGTGGTTCGTCGTCGACCCACTCTGCTTCCCAGTCCTCGACGCCCGGTTGTGCGGCCAACACCACCTCACCGTTGCGCACGATCTCCACGGCGTCGACGCGGTGGGTGCCGGCCACCCGCATGCGGAGCGTGCGCGGGCCATGGGTCGCCAGGTCCGTCTGGAGGTCCGTTCCCATCGGTCGGCCATCGAGGGCGAAATCGAGGAGGATGCGGTCGCCGGTGGTGGCATAGCAGCGCCGCTCGTACAGCGCCCGCCAGATGGCGTCGCGGGTCTTTTCCTCGGCCAGGACGCAGGCCAGCCCGTTGCCGTCGTTCACGTGGTAGGCGCCCTGGTTCGCCAGGCCATAGTGCGAGTCGGTGCCGCCGACGAACCCCAGCCGGTGGCCCATGCGCAGCGCGGCCTGCACCGACCGGGGGCCTCCCTCCTCCGCAATGCCCCACTTGCTGCAGATCTCCACCAGCCGCTGGTAGCGATCGTGGCGTTGCGACCAGTCCACCCCGCCCATCGCCTTGGGGTGGTGGGGGATGGTCAGGGCTTCCTGGCCGCCCTCGGCCAGCCACTGCCAGAGGGCCTCGGGGCCCCAGGGCTGGCGGTACCAGTAGTCGAACGCGCCGTCGTCGCCACGATAGTAGACGTTGCGGTGGCCGCCGTTCCCGCCCGCCGACTCGTAGGAGACCAGGGTGACAAACTCACCCGGCTCGTTCCAGCGATTGCAGGTATCCACGAGTTCCCGCCAGATGCCGTCGGTCACCTCAAAGCGCCAGTTATAGTGGTTGGCAGGCGCACAGAAATCCAGGCCGGCCACGTCGCGGCCCCAGCGAAAAAACTCGTCCGTGGTGCCGGTGCCCATGCTATGCCACATCTGGGAGTGCAGTTCCCCGAAATAGACGGTGCGGTCCGGCAGCCAGCCAACGCCGATGGGATCCGAGCGCCCGGCAAGGCCCGCCGCGCGGTCCACGACGATGATGCGCCGCACTCCCTCCTCGTCGGTGGCCGCCACCGGGAGCGCGGCGCCCCAGGGCCTCCGGTCGCTGGCAAGGGCTATGGAGCGGGGCGTGCGCAGCCCCTCATCGGAGAGGATATCAACAGTGCCGTCATAGCCGGTAGCCGGGTTGCGGCTGTAGATGTCCACCGGCAGGATCCGGGCGGTAAAGGTCTCGCCCGGAGCCACCGAACCGGGAGCCAGGACCCGAAAGCGATCGGCGTGCGCGCCGACCACCCGCACCGTCGGATGCGTCGCCGCGCGGAGGTACTCGCCGTTTCCCTCCAGGTCGACGCCGACGGGCAAGATGGCCACCTGGGCGTGCTTTTGCGCCTGGAGGAGGTTGCCATCCCCGGGGCCCAGGATCAGGCGCACCACGTCGCCGGGCACCAGGGTGCCCTCGACGACCACCACGTCGACGAGGTCCTGGATGCGCCCATAGGAGGCCTCCAGGGCGAGCGTCACGGTGGGGTTCGAGCACTCTACATCGGTGTAGGCGCCATAGCCCGGCTGCACCTGCTGGCGGTTCCCCACGTTGCGGATGCCCCGCCGGAAGGTGTTGCCCAGGTGGGTGTCCCAGGTGGCGGGCACCTCCATGGTCAGGTGCCCGCCGGCCGGGATGCGCAGTCCGGGGCCCAGCCGCAGGCTAACGGTAAAGGTGTGGCCACTGGCCGCCTCGACGACGTCCGGCTCGACGGCGCCGTGCAGGTCGGCCGGCGGCAGAAACTGCCACGCGCGCTGGGTGTGCGTCATCCAGTCGCGCACCTTTTCATAAGTCCAGGTGCGGGGTCGGGGTGGGGTGGGGTTCACAGGGGCCTCCT
>JAAZBQ010001011.1 GCA_012513725.1 Chloroflexota bacterium | reverse complement strand
TCGCGTCGGCGTTGTGGGGCGTGCTGACCCTCCTGATCCTGGATCCCGTGACCCTGTTCATCCGGGGTGTGGGGACCGTGGCGCTGCCGGCGCTCACCTGGCTGGTCACCGCGCTGGAGGGCGCGCTGTACCGGTTCCCGGCGCTCCGCGGGGGGCTGATGGCCTTTGACGGGGCGATCCGGGGGACGTTCCTGACCTACGAGCAGACCTACACGGCGGGGATCGTGGGCGTCGCCGCGCTCCTGGGGGCTATCCTCCTGGCCAACAGCCTGGCGCCCCGGGCCTGGTGTCGGTACGCGTGCCCGCTGGGGGCACTGTTTGGGCTCGTGGCCAAGGCGCCGGGGCTCAAGCGCCGGGTGGGGGAGACCTGCGTGTCGTGCGGGGCCTGCGCGCGGGCCTGCCCGATGGGGACGGTGGATGGGGCGCAGGGCTATGCCTCCGACTCGGCCGAGTGCACCCTCTGCCTGGAATGCGCCGTCCTCTGTCCCCAGGACGCCATCACCTTTGGCCCCGAGCCGCGTCCGGAGCGGCGCTGGGGCTATGAGCCGGGCCGCCGGCACGCCATCGGGGCCCTGGGCCTCAGTGTGGTGGGGCTGGGGCTGGTCCGTGCCGACGCAGCGGCCCACCATCCCCACCCGCGCCTCCTGCGCCCGCCCGGGGTGGAAGATGAGGAGGCGTTCCTGGCCGCCTGCGTGCGCTGCGGCCAATGCCTGCGGGCCTGCCCCACCCACGGCCTGCAGCCGAGCTTCGCGGAGGCGGGGTTCGCCGGTGTGTGGACGCCGATCCTGGTGCCGCGGTTGGGGGCCTGTGAGTACACCTGCACGGCCTGCGGGGAACACTGCCCCACGGGGGCCATCCCGCGCCTGACCGTCGAGGAAAAGCACGCCCGGCCCATCGGGAGGGCGTACGTCGACGAGGCCATCTGCATCCCCTGGTCGGGGCGCGGGGACTGTATCGTCTGCGAGGAGATGTGCCCCCTGCCGGAAAAGGCCATCTCCCTCGTCGAGCGGCCGGTGGAGGACGCCATGGGCGAACGGGTGCTCCTGGCGCCCGTCGTCGATCAGGAGCGCTGCATCGGCTGCGGCCTTTGCGAGTACCGCTGTCCCGCCCAGGGCGAGGCGGCCATCCGGGTGCGGGTGGATCCGTTCGGTTAGTGGTATGTTGGGATTCTGCTTGGATGCAACGGGTTTTATTATGTGTATTGTAGGAGGAAGTGGAATGTCACGTCGGTCTGGGCAGATGGCGGCGTGGGTGTGCGTGGCGCTGCTGGCGGCGCTATGGGGCTACGGTCCCGTGTTAGCCGATGACTATTACTGCAGCGGCGACTTGGGGGCGGTCACGGTGGATAACCTCTACGTGCCCGACAACGCCACCTGCACCCTGAACGGCACGAGGGTGGAGGGCAATGTGTTCGTGGAGACGAACGCCACGCTCCACGCCTATGACGTCTTTGTCGATGGCAACATCCAGGCCCAGGACGCGGCCCGGGTGAACGTCTACCCCGGCTCGTTCGTGGGCGGCAACATCCAGGTCTTTGCGTCCGGCGCGTCGGATATCCAGGCGGTGACCATCGACGGGGATCTCCAGTGGGATGACAACACCGCGTTTCTCAGCGCCGACGGCAACACCATCGGCGGCAACCTGCAGGCCTTCCAGAACACCGGCGGGGTCGACATCACGAACAACGTCATCGACGGCGACCTCCAGTGCCAGGCGAACGTCCCGTCGCCGACGGGGGGCGGCAACACCGTCGAGGGGGATATGGAGGATCAGTGCGCCGATTTCGGCGGCGGCGTCACGCCGGTACCCCCTACCCCCACGCAGGAGGCCAGTCCAACCGCCACCGCGACCACGCCGCCCGGCAACGGGCCGTATCGCATCACCCTGCCCCTCATCTGGCGGCGCTGAACCGCGGGCACCGCTGGATCCGTGACGCGACTCGGCCCCGACCATGACCGGTTGGGGCCGAGTGCGATATCCCTATCGGGACAAAGGCTCTGGGAACCTGCTACTTGTCCAACTCGTACGTATCCAGCCCCGTGGGCACGGGCGCCGGGCGCTCCATGGTGGACTGGATGTCCAGGTAGCTCTTCTGGGCCGAGGAATCCAGGAACGACTGCATGAGGTCCAGGACGTGGAAGGCCTGCTTGCCGGTGGCCCGGTGCGGCCGACCGGAGCCGACGGCATAGGCCATGTCCACCACGCCGAGCCCCCACATGTCCTTGCGCTGGGAGTGCGGATGGGTGAGCTCGATATCCTCCCATTCCCGGGTGCCCGCTTTGCAGAGGCGGACGGGGCCCGCCAGGGTGTTGGGGTCCGGCACGGCGAGGGTGGCCTCGGTGCCATAGATCTCGATGCGCGGTAGCTGCGAGGGCCAGGTGGCAAAAGTCGTGATGATCGTGCCGATGGCCCCGGAGGCAAAGCGCATCGTGCCGGTGACGTGGTCCGGCGTGCGGACGGTGATCTTTTCGCCGTACTTGGGTTTGGACGTGATGGTACGCTCGGGGATCAGTATCCCGGCGGTGCCCGCCACCTGGGCGATGGGCCCCAGGAGGGTGGTCAGGGCGGTGAGGTAGTAGGGCCCCATATCGAACATCGGGCCGGCGCCGACCTGGTAATAGTAGGCGGGGTCCGGGTGCCAGGACTCGTGGCCGTGGCTCATCATGAACGCCGAGCAGGCCACCGGCTGGCCGATGACGCCCTCGTCGATCATCTTGCGGCAGGTCTGCAACCCCGCGGCGAGAAAGGTGCCCGGCGCGCAGCCCACCCGCACGCCCTTGCGCTCCGCCGCCTCCAGGATGCGCGCCCCCTCCTCGCGTGTCACCGCCAGGGGCTTTTCCGTGTAGACGTGCTTGCCCGCCTCGATGGCGGCCAGGCTCACCTCCATGTGGGCTTGGGGAGTGGTGAGGTTCACCACGATCTGGATCTCCGGGTCGGCCAGGAGATCGGCCATCGAGCAGGCCCGGCCAACGCCAAACTCCTCCGCGCGCGACTCGGCCCGGGAGGACTCGATGTCGCAGCAGGCCGCCGCCTCGAGGATTGGAAAGGCGTTAGCGGTCGCCAGATAAGATGAAGAGATGTTCCCACAACCGATGATGCCGATCTTGACGGTCTCCATAGCCCCACAACCTCCTAGTCGTTGGATGACAACGGCGACGGCCACAGTGTATACCCGCACAGCCAGCGCGCAAGCGCCAGATGCGCCGACCCCGCTCGAGCGAGATGTTTTGGGCTCTTGGCCACGATTGTCCAGTACGGTTCAGCCTGGCGCAAAGAGGGTATTGACATAGTCTGTAGGGCACCGTATAATGGCAGTGTTGGCTGGCACCATCTGGCGTTCGTCGCAACGACATACGGGGAGATCCTCGATAGGCTCGAGTCTTCACCATGTTAGCACAGGCCACACCACAGGGGACCAGAGAATCTCGGCGTCCTGGCGCGCATGCGTGCAGGGTGTCGAGATTTTGCGTTTGTGCCATCGGCCGCAATCGGTCACCGGCCGCAGGCGCTGATCGCGAACGAGGGTGATGGACGATAGGCCCGGGCGGGTCGAGGGTGACGCGCTCGAGAGCCCCGAGGCAGGGAAGGAAGAGAGTATGGATTCCTCCACACACAGTCTAGAGTCGCTTTCCCGCTATATCAAGCAGGCCAGTCAGCGCTGTACCGAGGATCCGGAAGAGCAGGTCGCAGCGGCGCCGGATCCCAGCGTGGAGGTTTCCGACCAGCCCATTGCGTCGGACGCCCAGCCCGTGGCGGACGCCCAGCCTGCGGCTGAGGGACACCCCGCCAACGTGTTGGACGCTGCCTGGGAGAACGCCCGCCAGGCATTTGGCGACGGACGGGTGGTGAGTGGCGTCGTCACCGGGTGGAACCGGGGCGGGCTGCTGGTGCGCTGGCGGGAGCTGCAGGGCTTTGTGCCCGCCTCCCAGCTCAAAGAAGTGCCCCTGTTCGACGAGCCGGAGCAGCGGGAGGACACGCTATCCCGCTGGATCGGCGAGGAACTGCGCCTCAAGGTGATCGAACTGGATCGCAGCCGCAACCGCCTGGTGTTCTCCGAGCGCGCCACCCAGTGGGGGCCCAAGGACGGCGAGCAGGTCCTTCGAGAGATCGTGCCCGGCGAGACGCGCCACGGACAGGTGTCCAACATCTGCGATTTCGGCGTGTTCGTGGACCTCGGCGGCGTGGATGGGCTCATCCACCTGTCAGAGCTCTCCTGGGGCCGCGTGAGCCATCCCCGCGACGTGCTGACCATCGGCGAAAAAGTGGACGTCTATGTGATCAGCGTAGATCGGGACGCCCGGCGCATCGCCCTGAGCCTCAAGCGGCTCAAGCCGGATCCCTGGAGCGTGGTGGACCAAAAGTATCGCCCCGGCGAGGTGCTCTCGGCCATCATCACCAACGTGGCGGCCTTTGGGGCCTTTGCCCAGATCGAGGAGGGCCTCGAGGGCCTGGTGCACATCTCCGAGATGTCGGAGATCAAGATCAGCCATCCCACCGAGGTGGTGCAGCCCGGCGACAAGGTGCAGGTGCGCATCCTGCGCATCGACAGCGCCTGCCACCGCTTGGGGCTGAGCATGCGGATGCCCCGCGAGGAGCCGGCGACCGGAACGACGGCGTCCGGGCAAGCCGACGAAGACGGCGACTCGGAAGAGGAACAGGACTCCGGCGCCCGCGCGACGCTCCTGTACTGAACCCCCCTGGCCCGGCGGCCCGTTGGGGTCGCCGGGGTTGACAGCCGCAGCCCGGCGCGGCTACCATGGCCGTTGGCGCTATTCAGGCCGCTGACGGCGCGCATGGGCTGCACCGCGCGCGTCGGCTCTCCTCACGCGGCCCCCCATCGTCCCGGTGCGTCCACTGGGAGGTTTCGGGCGCCGCACACACATCACGGATCAACAGGCTCCTCCCGATGACGAAATCCGCGACCAAGACATCCCGCGCTCGCACCCGCACCTCGCGCCGCGCCGCCCGGACCTCGCGCCTGCGCGCCGTCGGCGCCCGCGCCGCGGCCATCAGCGGCGCCGTGCTGCGCTGGCTCATGCAGCGGGAGCTGTGGGGGCTGGCCGTCACGGCGTTCGGCGCGGTGACGGTAATCTCGCTGCTCTCCCCCGCCGGAGACCAGGGCGAGCTGAGCGGCGCCTGGTCGCTCCTCCTGCGCCAGATCTTTGGCCTGGGGGCCTACCCCATCGGCTTCCTCCTCTTGGCCAGCGGCATCGCTCTCCTGGTGTGGAACGCCCTGGAGGGGCGCCTGCAGCCCCGCTGGCGGGCGATCGTCGGCGCAGAGTTGCTGTTCTTTGGCCTCCTGGGGCTGGTCCACATCCTCTCCGACGAATCGCCCTGGGTGCTGGCCCAGCTGGGCCGCCGCGGGGGCTACATCGGCTGGGCCCTGGTGCGCATCCTGCGGCCCAGCGTGGGCCAGGTGCTGGGCACCGTGGCGCTGGGCGCGGTGGTGGCCGCCGGGTTGGTGATGGCCACGGGCAGCTCCTGGCGGCGGGTGGCCTGGCGCGCCCACTGGCTGTGGGCGCAGGTCGGGGTCCGCCTGCGAGGGACCATCCTCGCCCGGCAGCAGGCGCGAGCGGCGCGCCGGGCAGAGCAGTTGTCCCTGGCGACGGTCGGCGCCCCGGGGGCACAGCCGGTGACGGCGCCCGCCGCCCCTGCCCCCGCGCCGCGGCAGCGCCCGGCGCCCAAAAAGCCCCGCCGCACGCCGAAGCGGGTGCCCGTGTCGCTGCCCAGCCTGGACCTCCTGGTGCCCGACGACCCCACCACCGGCGACGACGCGGATGCCCGCATGCGGGCGCAGATCATCCAAGAAACCCTGGACGCCTTTGGGGTGCCCGCCGAGGTCACCGAGTGGCGGCGGGGGCCCGTGGTCACCCAGTTTGGCATCGTGCCGGGTTACGTCGAGCGGCAGGATCGGGAGGGCAACACCCAGCGCTACAAGATCCGGGTGAGCAAGGTCCTCTCGTTGGCCAACGACCTAGCGCTGGCCCTGGCCGCCTCACCGATCCGGATCGAGGCCCCCGTCCCCGGCCGGCCCGTCATCGGCATCGAGGTGCCCAACGCCGCCAAGTCGGTGGTGGGCCTGCGGGGCGTGCTGGAATCCGAGGCCTTTCAGAAGAGCCGCGCGGCGCTGCGCATCGCCCTGGGGCGCGACGTCTCGGGGCAGGCCGTGGTGGCCGACCTGGCCCGCATGCCCCACCTCCTCCTGGCCGGCGCCACCGGCACGGGCAAGAGCGCCTGTCTGAACGCCGTCTTGGCCTCGCTGCTCTTTTTCAACAGCCCGGAGCGGCTGAAGCTCCTGTTGGTGGACCCCAAGCGCGTGGAACTGACCCGCTTTAACAGCGTGCCCCACCTCATCGCCCCGGCGGTGGTGGATACGGAAAAGGTCATCGTCGCCCTCCGCTGGGTGATGCGCGAGATGGAGCAGCGCTACGAGCAGTTCGCCAAGGCCGGCGCGCGCAACTTGGAGGCCTACAATCGCTCCCTGACCGGCAAGGGCCTCGATCCCCTGCCGATGATCGCCGTGGTCATCGACGAGCTGGCCGACGTGATGCTCGCCGCTCCCGACGAGGTGGAGCGCGTCCTGTGCCGCATCGCCCAGATGGCCCGCGCCACGGGCATCCACCTGGTGGTGGCCACCCAGCGCCCCTCGGTGGACGTGGTGACGGGGCTCATCAAGGCGAACTTTC
>JAAZBQ010000203.1 GCA_012513725.1 Chloroflexota bacterium | reverse complement strand
TGCGCCAGGTGGACATCGTCTGCGAGCACCGCTACACGGGCTGGTACACTCTGAGCGGCCATCTGGACGCAGCGCGTGAAGACCTGGCCGAGGACATGGACCGCCTCCACGCCATGTACGGCAAGCCGGTAGCGATTACCGAGTTTGGTGCGGACACCATCGCCGGGGTGCACAGCGACCCGCCGGTGATGTGGAGCGAAGAGTACCAAGTAGAGTTGCTGCGGCGCTACCTGGACGTAGCCGCCGAGCGGCCCTTCCTCGTGGGGCTACACGTGTGGAACCTGGCGGATTTCAAGACGGCGCAGGGGATCATTCGCGCCGGCGGCCTGAACCAAAAGGGCGTGTTCACCCGCGACCGCCGGCCCAAGATGGCGGCGCACCTCCTCCGGGAGCGCTGGGCGACCAAGTAGCCCGCCCGCACAAGACGCGCCGCAGAACCCCTTGGGGGCCGCGGCGCGTCCCCTATGCCCGCCGGAGGCGCCTACGCGCATCGTCTAGCGCTTGCGATAGTCGCCGTACTCCATGAACGCCTTGCAGGCCACGTCCTGCCAGTGCAGGTCCAGGCCGATGGAGGCGTTGTCGCTATAGTAGCCGGCGATAAAGCCGCCCTCCGGCCCGCCGAGGCACTCGATCATCTTTTTGGCGTCGGCGCGGATCTCTTCCTCGTCGTGGGTCTGCAGGGTCTTTTGGATGTCCACCGGGCACCAGAAGGTGATCTGCCCGTGAAACTGCCCCAGCGTCTCGATGCCGTGCAGGCGCGGCTGGTCGAACTGCAAGAGGTCGATGCCCGCCTCGATGAGGTCCGGGATGATGGCCGTGATCTTGCCGCAGGAGTGCATGAACACCTTGATGCCATGCTCATGGGCGACGTCGCAGAGGCGATCGAACCCCGGCTTGAACACCTCTCGCCAGGTGGCGGGGTTGATCATCAGGCTCTCCTGGGTGCCCCAGTCCTCGGGGAACATCACCGCGTCCACCCCGGCCTCGGCGTACTGGACGATGGTGGCGGCCAGGAGGTCCTCGATGCGCTGAAGGAGATCGCCAACCTTTTCCGGCTCCACGAGGATATCCATCAGGAACTGGTCCAGGCGGCGCATCTTGCGAGCGATGTTGAACGGAAAGCCGGGGAGGCCCCCCTGGATAAAGTACTGCCGGTCGGGGTCCGCGCACGCGGCGCGCACGGCGTGGAAATTCTCCGGGTTGGCCAGGTCGGGGAGCACCAGGCCATCGAGGGCTGCCCAGTCCTCCAGGACGCCCCGAGACACCTCGCCCTTGGAGGTTCGGTCCACGCGGGCCCAGGTGTTGCCCCACTCGTCGACGTACTCTTCGCGGCCGGGCTTGACCTCCTGCCACTGGGGGCGAAAGCCCTCCAGGGAAAAGTGGGTGCCGCGGAGGTCGTGCCAGTAGGGTTCGGGGAAGGAGGCGGCCACCCGCTCGGGGCCGGTGTACTCGAGGGTCCGCATGACGATCTCGCGCGAGTTCATGGGCTGCTCACTCCTCTTGGCTACGGGCGTTCGGTTGGGCTGTTAGGATCCAGGATGGGGCCACTATACGACGGCCGACCCCGACGGGCAAGTGGGGGTAGCGGCGCTCGCTACGCCCCCGGCGCCCCCTCTCGCAACACGCCGTCCTCCAGGGTGAACACCCGGTGAAAGCGCGAGGCGAGCGTCTCGTCGTGGGTGACCATCACCACGGTGCGCCCCTGGCCGACGAGATGCCCGAATAGCTCCAGGATCGTCTCTGCGGTGGCGGAATCCAGGTTACCGGTGGGCTCGTCGGCCACCACCAGCGGGGGATCGTTGGCCAGGGCCCGGGCGATGGCCACTCGCTGCTGCTGCCCGCCCGAGATCTCGCTCGGCGTCTTGCCGGCGTGTTCCTCAATGCCCACCTGGCGTAGGAGGTCCAGGGCCCGCCGGGGGCTCTGGACGGGGTGGTACAGGCCGCAGAGATCCATGGGGAACATGACGTTATCCAGGAGGGAGAGGCTGGGCAGCAGCTCGAAGGACTGGTACACCACGCCAACGTTGCGCCCCCGCCAGAGGGCCAGCGCGTTCTCGCCGAGGGTGTGGATCGACGTGCCGTCCACGATGACCTCGCCGGAGGTCAGGTGATCGACGCCGGTGATCATGTTCAGGAGCGTCGACTTGCCCGCGCCCGACTTGCCCACCACGCCGACGAACTCGCCCCGCCAGAACGCCCCGTTCACCCCCCGGAGCGCCGCCAGTGTCCCCTCGCCGCTGTGGTAGACCTTGCCGACGTCCCGCAAGACCACGAGCGGCTGCTCGGCGCCCGCCTCGGGCCGCGCATCTCGCCCCACGTTTCCTCCCTCACCATCTCGAGTGTCCTCAGTATACCAGCCTCGCCCCGAACCCCCGAAACGACCCCCCACGCAGGGCCGCTTTTGACGAGGGCGCGGACGCGGCGTACCATGCGCCGCACGCATAAGGAGGTGTGGAGTATGGCGTATGCAACGGTCGAGGCGGGGATCTGCGGGATGACGGCGCACATCACCTGCGAGGCGGACGAGGCGTACCGCGTGGCGGTGCAGATCGAGAGCGACTGCCCCAGGATCCGAGCGTTCGCAGAGGCGTTGCGGAGCGTCGCCGTGCTGGAGGAGATGCGCACGCCCCTGCACGAGACGTCGGTGTACCGCGCCGCGGGCGCCAGCGACCTCCACGCCGCCTGCCCGGTGCCGGCGGCGGTCTACAAGGCCATCGAGGTGGCTGCAGGCTTGGCGCTCCCGGCGGACGTGCACATTACCATCCGGACGGAGTGAGGGAAGCGCGCAGCGCCAGACAACGCGCCCCATTCACAAGCGACCCCCCGGGCGCAGAGACGGTCAATTCTGCGCCCGGGGGGTCGCTTGTGTCCTCCAGAGGGCGGCGCCGGGCGCCCCTCTGCGCGTCCCTAGACCTTGCCGGACCACACGCTCATCGGCAGGCAGCAGAGGCCCAGCGTGCCGTTGCCCACGTGGGCGCCGATGACGGGCGAGAGCGGCACGATCTCCAGCTCGCCAATACCGATGCGGCTCCGGCGCACCACCGCCTCGAGGGTCTCCGCCCGCTCGGGGCAGGCCGCCTGCATGATCAGCACGCGGTTCGGCGCGTCCGCCGGCAGCCAGCCCTCCATGATCTCCACCATGCGCTCCATGGCCCGGATGGCCTTGCGCACCCGCTCCAGGGCGGTGATCCGGCCGTCCTCAAAGTGCAGGAGCGGCTTAACCTGCAGGAGGGAGCCAAAGAGCGCTGCGGCGCCCCCGATGCGCCCGCCCTTGTACAGGTACTCGAGGGTGTCCACGGTGAACACCGTCCGCTGCGCCGCGACGGCCTCGTGGGCCACCGCGCAGGCCGCCTCGAACCCGGCCCCCTGCGCCGCGGCGTGGGCCACGGCCTCGATGACGATCTGCTGCGCCGCCGCGGCGCAGCGGGTGTCCACAATCTCGATGGCCGCATCGGGCAGTTGCTCGGCCGCCAGGCGGGCCGAGTTCACCGTGCCGCTGATCTCCGAGGAGAGGTGCACGGAGATGATCCCCTCGGCGCCGCCCTCGAGGGCCTGGCGGTACACGGTGGTGAAATCCCCCACCGAGGGCTGCGAGGTGGTGGGCAGGGGGTTGCACTGCGGCAGGCGTTCGTAGAACTGGCTGGGGGTGATATCGACGCCGTCGCGATAGGTGGAATCGCCGATCCGCAGGTACAGGGGCACCATCCAGATGCCATGTTCGCGGACGAAGACGTTGCCCAGGTTGGCGGTGCTGTCGGAGACGATGGCGATTGTGGACATGGGTCCTCCCGGTGGTGAGGCTGTAGTGGTCGCAACAGCGTGCCGCGCCCCGTGTGCGTGATCCCGGTCGTAGGTTCCGAACACCCACGGCGCCGCCCAGTTGCGCCCCTGACGGTGGGCGCTAGGCCAGCGGAAAGGTCAGCGCCCAGGACTCCAGCCGGGCGATCTGCTCGTGGTCGGTGAGGTCCAGCCGCACGGGCGTCACCGAGATATGGCCCTCGGCCAGGGCGCCGATATCGGTGCCCGGCTCGGCGTGCCCCGAGGGGGGCTCCCCGCCGATCCAGTAATACGGCCGCCCCCGCGGGTCCCGGCGGGTCACCAGCGCGTCCCGGTAGATGCGCCGGCCCAGCCGCGTGATGCGCACGCCCGCGATCCGCTCCGCGGGGCGGGCCGGGACGTTGACGTTCAGGAGCAGCGGGTAGGGCAACCGCTCGCGGAGCACGTGGTCCGCGAGGTGCGCGGCAAAGCGAGCCGCCACCGCGAAACTGGCCGGCTCGAACGTGTCCAGGGAGATGGCCAGCCCCGGCACCCCCCAGATCACCGCCTCCATGGCCGCCGCCACGGTGCCGGAATAGGTGAGGTCGTGGCCCACGTTGGCGCCCAGGTTGATCCCCGAGAGCACCAGGTCCGGCTGACGATCGAGGATCCCCAGGAGCGCCAGGGCCACGCAGTCGGAGGGCGTGCCGCTGGCCACTAGGGCCGGGGAGCCATCGGATAGCTGCGCCTCGTTCACCCGCAGGGGCTTGTGCATCGTCTTGGTGTGGCCGGCGGCCGACCAGTTGTGCTCGGGTGCCAGGATGGCGACCTCGCCGACCGGCTCCAGGGCCCGGCGGAGCTCCAGGAGTCCTGGGGCGTACACGCCGTCGTCGTTGGTCACCAGGAGCAGCGGCCGCTGCTCGTTGTCCGGGCTGGGGCGGCCTGCGGTCATTGGCTAGTCCTCCGGTGCGTGGGGCGCGGGGCTGGGCGGATGCTGCTCCATCTCGCTGCCCGCAGGCGGGGCGGCGTCCGCCCGGCGCAGGCGCTCCAGGAGCGCCTCCTGCAGGCGCGCGTAGAGCGCCTGATACTCGGCGGAGGCCAGATCGTCGGTGGTCATGATCAGGGCGTCCTCATGGTTGTCCAAATAGTAGCCCTTGCGCACGCCGACGAACTGGAACCCGTACTTGCGGTACAGCGCCTGGGCGACGGCGTTCGTCCGGCGCACCTCGAGGGTGGCGTGCGAGGCGCCCCGCTCCATGGCGCGCCCGATGATCGCCGAGAGGAGCAACTCCCCCAACCCTCGCCCGCGCCAGGCCGGCTGTACCGCGAGGGTGCTGATGTGGCCCTCGTCCACCATCAGCCAGAACCCCACGTACCCCAGGAGGGAGCGGTCCTCCTCGGCGGCCCTACGCCGCAGCGGGCGGAGGAACCGGCGCGGACGCGTCGCGTCCGCGCTGCCCGAGGCGATCCACGGCCGGTAGCACAGCACCAGGTACTCGGAGAACCGGTTGTCCTCCACCTCGTGCATGAAATTCGTCAGCGACCAAGGGTGGGTGAACACCCGCCGTTCGATGGCGGCCACGGTCGGCACGTGGGCGGCGGCCATCGGCTCCAGGAGGTACGGCAGCCCCTGCAAATCCATGTTCGCTCGCTAACTCTCGCTGCCGGTGGTCGGCTGGTGGGCGTACAGGGGGCTCAGGGCGTCCAGGTCGTCGACCTCGCCCTGCTGCAACCGCTCCCAGCCCAGCTCGGCGAGGTAGCCCGCCCGGCGCAGGCAGCCGGCCGGCGTGGAGATGGCCAGGTGCTCGGCATCGGGCTCCGCCAGGAGGCGATCGACGAGTTCGGGACTCAGCTCGCCGGTGAGGAGGAGCGGTTCGTCGGCCTCCGGCGCCCAGTCCGCCGTGCGGACGATGGCCACGTCGCCCTGCGCCTCGGGCAGTCCGTCGCGAAAGCGGTAGGTGGCCACCGACAGGCGCCCGCGCCCCGCCTCCAAGACGGCGACCACCGGCATCCCCGGGTCGCCGGCGGCGTAGGCGATGATGTCCAGGGTGGGTACGCCGATGATGGGAATCCCCAGCGCTAGGGCCAGACCCTTGGCCAGGCTCATCCCGATGCGCAGGCCGGTAAAGGAGCCCGGCCCCTTGGCGACGGCGACGGCGGTCAGCGCCTCACTCGCCACCCCCTGTTGGGCCAGCATGGCGGCGATGGCCGGCGCCATCTCCACGGTGTGGTTGTTGTGCGACAGCCACGAGTGCTCCGCCGCGACGCCCCGCCCCCCGTAGAGCGCCACGCTCGCATAGCGCGTGGCCGTGTCGATGGCCAGTAGCATCACGCCTCTCCGTCGGTGGACGCCAGTTCGCGCCGCAGGTTGGCCAGCACGTGGGCGTAAGAGGCCCCGTTGGCCTCGAAGGTGAGATGGCGGGTGTGCTCGTCCACGTAGCGCAGGCTCACCCACAGGCAGTCGGGCGGCATGAGGTCCTCGGCCCGCTCGGCCCACTCGATGACCGTCACCCCATCGCCGTACATGTACTCCTCCAGGCCCAGGGCCAGCACGTCTGCCTCGTCGTGGATGCGGTACAGGTCCACGTGGTACAGGCAGGGGCCGGCGGAGCAGTGGGGGTGCTCGTTGATGAACACAAAGGTGGGGCTATGGATGCCCCCACACACGCCCAGCCCTCGGCCGATGCCCTGGGTCAGGCAGGTCTTGCCCGAGCCCAGGTTGCCCCGCAGGCACACGACGCTCCCAGGGGGCAGGAGGCGGCCCAGCGCCTCACCGGTGCGCATCGTCTCTTCGGGGCTCGCGGTGGTGAGTTGTAGCTCGCTATCGGGTGCTTGTGCCGTCAAAAAAGGTTGCCCCCTGTTCGCTATCTGCCAACGCTGCGCCGGGCTACTCCTCCGGCAGGTCTTGTTCCAGCATGGGGCCCATCAGGCAAAAGGCGCTGCCGCCGAGGTGGTACAAGGGCTTGAGCTCCTCGTCCACGTCGGTACGCCAGGTGCCGGCAAAGGCGTCCTCCTCCGCCCAGGCGCCGACGACTTGGGCCATAAAGAGGGAATGGTCGCCGGGGCTCAGCATGGTGGTGACGCTACACTCCAGGTGCGCCAGGCACTCAGTCAGCCAGGGCGCTTCGACGCGACGGCCCGGTTCGGCCTCCAGGCCGTAGGTGCTGAACTTGTCGACGTCGCTCCCCGACACGCTCCCGCAGCCCAGCACCTGATCCAGCAGGCGCCGGCCGGGGATGTTCAGGACGCATGCCTCGCTGCGCCGCAGCATGTCGTGGGAGTAGCGCGAAGGATGGATGGCCATCAACACCATGGGAGGGTCCAGGCTGATGGGCGCCACCCAGGCGACGGGCATCACGTTGTCGCGGTCCTTGTAGTGCACCGTGAGCAGGCACAATGGGCGGGGTGCCAGCAACCGGTGGGCTTGGAACAGCGGAATCTCGGCTTTCACGATTATGCCTCCCGAGCGTGCTGGAGACGCCGTGCGCGTCGGTGGCCGGCCGGTAAAAAGACCCCAGAGCCATCCTCTGGGGTCTTGCCGTGCGTTGCTAGTTGGGCCTCGCCATGCGATAGCCGATCCCCCGCTCCGTGAGGATGTACCGCGGCGAGGAAGGATCCTTTTCTAGCTTTTGGCGCAGCCGCCAGATGTATAGCTTGGTATAGTCCACGTTATCCACGTACTCGGGGCCCCACACCTGCTCTAGCAGTTGCTGATGCGAGAGGACGTGCCCGGCGTTCTCCGCCAGGTAGAACAGCAGGCGCAACTCGGTGGAGGTCAGATCGACCGGCTCCCCGTCCCGGCGGACCTCCCAGCGCTCCGAATCGACCACCAGGTCATCGGTGACGTAGAGGACACCCGACTTGTTGACGCTCTCGGAGCGCCGCGTGCGCCGCAGGATGGCCTCGATGCGCGCCACGAGCTCCTTCAGGCTAAAGGGCTTGGGCACATAGTCGTCGGCGCCCAGCTTGAGGCCCATCACCCGGTCCGTTTCCTGGCCCTTGGCGGTCAGCATGATGATGGGGGTCGTGGAGAGTTCCCGGATGCGTCGGCAGGTCTCCCAGCCATCCATCTGGGGCATCATGACGTCGAGCACCACCAGGTCGGGGCGTAGGGCGTAAAAGGCCTTGAGCCCCTCCGCCCCGTTGGCCGCCAGATGCACGTCAAAGCCTTCGCGCGACAGGTACATCTCCAGTGCGTTGACCAAGGTGGTATCGTCATCGATGATCAAGAGCCTGGCCTTGGGATCCATGACACCCTCCGTGGTGACGCAGAGCGCGATGCAAACCGGATGTCTATTACGCCGGCAGCCAGGACCGGAGGTCCTGGCTCATCAGCGTATCGGCCGAGATCCCCCCGGCTCAGCCTCTATCACCGATAGCGCATGCGGAACGACATGTGCGGCTGGCGCGCCCAGGGCGCGTTTGTGAGCCGACGCAAGCACACCTATAATGCATCAGTTGGGAGAAGGATGTCAAATTGTAACCGATCCGACCGCTCCGTCCACTGCACCCGGCGGCCCCTGGTGTTGGCTTCCGGCTCGCCCCGTCGCCGGGAGCTCCTCGGACTGCTGGGGGCGCGCTTCCGGCTGGAGGTACCCGACGTGCCCGAGGATCCCCTGTCGGGGGAGCGGCCGCCGGCCCTCGCGCTGCGGCTGAGCCTGGCCAAGGCCGAGGCGGTGGCCGCGCGCTTTCCCGCCGACCTGGTGATCGCCGCCGACACGATCGTCGTGCTGGGGGAGCGGGTGCTGGGCAAGCCCGCCGACCCGCCGGAGGCCCTCCGCATGCTCCGGGCCCTGCGCGGCCGAGAGCATCTGGTCTACACCGCGCTGGCCCTGGTGGGCCGGGGCGACGGGCTGCGCCTCCAGGAACTCGCCGCCACCCCCGTGCGGATGGCGAACTATTCGGACGAGGAGTTGGCCCGCTACGTGGCCAGCGGCGACCCGCTGGACAAGGCGGGCGCCTATGCCATCCAGGCGGAGTCGTTCGCGCCGGTGGCCCGCTTTCAGGGCTGCTATGCGAACGTCGTCGGGCTGCCCATGTGCCACCTGTATCGGGCGCTGCGGGCCCTCGGCCGGCCGACGCCGGTGCATCCCCTGGACGCCTGCCCCCTCGCCGCAGCCCAGGGTTGCCCCTGGTCGCACGCCATCACCCAGGCGCCGGCCGGCGAGGGCATGGCCTGAGCGAGCGTTGATCGCCGGCGACGGCTATTTGCCCCCATACTATGTCAATGGTATACTCTTTGCTCGTGTGGCCGGCTGTTGGGCCGGCGATACCTTTCTGCTCCCGGCTTCCCGACGTGATGCCGCGTTGGGGACGTGTGCCGGGGGCTATTTATCCAGAGGAAGGGGGCAGTTCCATTGCGTGCTTATGAGCTGATCTTTGTCACGCAGCCGGACCTGGACGAGGAGGGCCTCACGGGGCTCGTCGAGCGGGTCAAAGAAGTCATGACCACCAATGGTGGCGAAGTTCTCAAGGCCGAGCACATGGGCAAGCGCCGACTGGCATACACCATCGGCCGGCACCGCGAGGGCCACTATGTGCTCATGGAGGCCAACCTGGAACGACCGGCGATCACCGCAGTCGAACGCGATCTGAGGCTTTCAGACGACGTCCTGCGGCATCTGCTGGTCCGCATGGACGAGGAATAGTCCTCGTCCGGCACTCTGGGCAACACCGAGAATCACCCATTATTGCGGGAGGCTATCTTGACCGAGAACGAGCGCACGGAGGAACGCCAGGAAAGGTCGAGCGAGTCCCGGGATTCGCGGGATTCGCGCGATCGCGATAGCCGTGGTGGCGCACGGCGTGGCGGCGGGTTCCGCCCGCGGGGCGGGGGAGGACGCCGTCGGGGCCGGAAGGTGTGCACCTTCTGTGCCGAGCAGATCGACACCATCGACTATAAGGATATCTCCACGCTGTCCCGGTACGTCAACGAGCGGGGGCGCATTCTGCCCCGCCGGCGGACGGGTACCTGTGCCAAGCACCAGCGCCGGCTGTCGCAGGCCATCAAGCGGGCCCGGCATCTGGCCCTGATGCCCTTTGCGGCACAGCACGTCCGCGAGGTCTAGCCGGGCGCGGAGGTCACCCCGGGGGCATAGGAGTTATCGGCCTATGCCCCCTTTTGGTTTCCCACATACCCATCCACGGAGGAAGAGGTGCCCATCAGGACCCCAGTTTCCGACAGCACCCGACGCGTCAGCGGCCGGACCCGAGATCAGCGCATCGCCCAGTGGGCGACCCTTGGCACCTATGGCGTCCTGGCCATCGCGGCCATCCTCTTGGTGGTGGCCCTGGTGGACCAGTACGTCATCCGCCCGCGCCAGGCGGTGGCCCGTGTGGCGGGCGTGACCATCTCCCGGGCGCACTATGACCAGTACCAGGACTATCGCCTCTGGACCCTGCAGCGCACCGTGGCCATGCTCGAGGCGCAGAAAATGCAGATGGCCACCGACGAGTCCCTCGCTGCGTTGGTGCCCCAGATCGACCAGCAGATCGCCCAGGTGAGCTATGAGATCCAGTTGCTGCCCGGCGATGCCCTCGAGGACCTCATCGACACGGAGCTGATCCGCCAGGAGGCGGAGCGGCGCGGCATCACCGTCACCGACGATGAGGTGCAGCGGGAGATCGAGTCCCTCTTTGGGTACGACCCAAACCCGCCAGCCCCCGACCCCACGCCGGAGGCCGAGGCGCCGGCCGGAGCGCAGGCGCCGGAAGCCGAGGGCGATGAGCCCGCGGAGCCCACGCTGACCCCGCTGCCCACCGAGGAGCCCATGACCCTGGAAGAGTTCCAGACGGCCACCACCGAGTGGTTCGCCGCCATGCGCCAGGGTCCCGGGATGAGCGAGACCGAGATGCGCGAGCTGATCCGCGGCGATATCCGGCAGCGCAAGCTGGTGGAGAGCCTGCGGGCGGAGGCACCCACCACCGCCGAGCAGATTCACGCACGCCACATCGTGCTGGACACCGAAGAGGCCGCCCAGGCCGCCCTGGAGCGTCTGCGGGCCGGCGAGGAGTTTGCCGACGTGGCCGCCGAGGTGTCGACGGATACGCTCACCAAGGACGAGGGCGGCGACCTCGGCTGGCTGCCGCGCGGCGCCCGGATCGAGGCCTTTGACGAGGTAGCCTTTGGCCTAGAGGACGGGGCGTTGAGCGAGGTGGTGCAGGTGGGCACCAACTATGAGATCATCCAGGTGCTGGAGCGCGAGGCCGACCGCGCGCTGGAGGAGGATGACCTCGCCCGGGTGCAGAACCAGGCCGTCGCCGATTGGTTCGGCGCGGCGCGCACGAGCCCCGAGGTCGAGCGCCTGCTGGACGTGCCCCAGGCCATCATTCAGTAGCGCTCCCGGTAGCGGAAACGACCACGCCGTCCCGCCCCCAAAAGGGCGGGACGGCGTGCTGTGTGCGCCGCGCAGCCCTAGCCCGACGTGTGCCGCGACACGTCCAACACGTCGCGGACCCCCTCCAGCTTGTTCAGCAACTGGGAGAGGTTCGCCACGCTCTTGACGCCCATGGTGGCCACGATCGTGGCGGTGTGGTCGCTGTTCGAGGTAACGTTCACGGCGCTCATGTTGATGCCCAGGTCCGCCACCGCCGAGGCGATGTCTCGCAGCATGCCGCTCCGATCAAAGACCTCGATGCGGATGACCACCGGATAGATCTCCTGGGCCTGCCCCCAGGCCACCTGGATGAGGCGCTCGGTATCCTGCAGGTTCTTGACGTTGGTGCAGTCTGCCCGGTGCACCGTGATCCCCTTGCCGCGGGTGATATAGCCCACGATCGGGTCGCCCGGCACCGGCTTGCAGCACTCGGCCAGGCGGGTCAGCAGGTCGCCCACCCCGGCGACCTGGATGTCGGATACCGAGGACTCAGGAATCGCCTTGAGGCGCAGCGCCTCCTCCTCGGTGGACGAGTCGTCGATCTTGCGCGCGATCTGCTCCGGCGAGACGTCGCCGTATCCGATGGCCGCCATCAGGTCATCGACGCGGCTGAACTTGAACAGGCTGGCGATGCGGCTGTAGGATTCCTGGCTGATGCCCAGCCGTCGCATCTCGCGGTCCAGGATCTCGCGGCCGCTGACGATGTTCTGCTCGCGCAGTTGGCGGCGGAACCACTGCCGGATCTTTTGCCGGGCGCGCTGGGTGGCCACATAGTGGAGGTGGGGGTTCAGCCAGTCGCGGCTGGGGCCGCCCTGCTTGGCGGTGAGGATCTCCACCTGCTCGCCGTTCTTTAGCTGGTAGTCCAGCGGCACCAGGCGGCCGTCCACCCGGGCCCCCCGGCAACGGTGGCCGATCTCCGAGTGAATCTGGTAGGCAAAGTCCACCGGCGTGGAGCCCTTGGGCAGGTCGACGATCTCGCCCTTGGGGGTGAACACGTACACCCGCTCGGCGAACACGTCGTGCTTCATCACATCCACGAACTGCCCGGCGTCCTGGACGTCCTCCCGCCACTCGGTCGCCTGCCGCAGCCAGGCGACCTTGTCCTCCAGCGAGCGGTCGCGGCGCATCCCCTCCTTGTAGCGCCAGTGGGCGGCGATGCCGTACTCGGCGATCTGGTGCATCTCCTCCGTACGGATCTGGATCTCCAGGGCCTTGCCCTCCAGCGAGACCACCGCCGTGTGCAGCGACTGGTACAAGTTGTCCTTGGGCATGGCGATATAGTCGTCGAACTCGCCGGGGACGGGCCGCCACAGGCTGTGCATGACGCCCAGGACGTGGTAGCAATCCTGGACGCTGCTCACGATGATGCGCACCCCCCGCACGTCATAGATCTGGTCAAAGTCCCGGGACTTTTCCTGCATCTTGGACCAGATGCTGTAGATGTGCTTGGGGCGCCCGGTGATGCGCGCCTGGATGCCCTCGGCGGCCACCCGCGAGCGGATGATGGAGATCACCCGCTCCAGGTAGCGGGAGCGCTCCACCCGCCGCTCGGCGAGCAGGCGGGCGATGTCGTGGTACTTGTCGTTGTCCAAATAGCGGAACGAGAGGTCCTCGAGTTGCCACTTGAGCTGCCAGATACCCAGGCGGTTGGCGATGGGGGCAAAGATCTCCAGCGTCTCCCGGGCCTTGGGCCTTTGCTTGTCGGGCGGCAAGTACTCGAGGGTGCGCATGTTGTGGAGCCGGTCGGCCAGTTTGATGATCACCACGCGGATGTCGTCCACCATGGCGAGGAACATCTTGCGCAGGTTCTCGGCCTGCTCCTCATCCAGGGTGCCGCGGTCCACGTTGCTCTTGGCTTTCGCCAGGCGCAGTTTGGTGACCCCGTCCACCAGCGTGGCCACCGTGTCACCGAACTCGGCGCGCAGATCGTCCAGGGTGTAGGCGGTGTCCTCGGCCACGTCGTGGAGGACGCCGGCCAAGATCGTGGGCACATCCATCCGCAGGTCGGCCAGGATGGTGGCCACCTCGATGGGGTGGATGACATAGGGCTCGCCGGATGCCCGGCTCTGGCCCGCGTGGGCGTCGATCGCGAACGAGACAGCACGCTCCAGCAGGTCCACGGCCTCGGGATGCAACGACCGTACCCGCTGTAGGAGCTCATCGCGCTCCACACCGACGATCTGCGTACTAGGATCCATAGCGCCAGTATACACCAAAGGCGGAACCCGGGCAACAAAAACTAGACATAAGTTCTACGGCGAGTGTCGCCCGGTGATGAGCCACAGGAACAGCCCACCGGCGGCGATGCCGGCGCCATCGGCCAGGAGGTCGGGGATCGTGGCGCAGCGGCCGGGCACCAGCGCCTGGTGCAGCTCGTCGCTGACGGCGTAGAGCATGGCCAGGCCCAGCGCGGCGGCCAGGCGCCGTCGCCCAGTGAGCCGCCGGGCCAGGCGCGCGTCGCCCAGCGCCCACCAGGCGCACAGGGCCAGCACCCCGAACAGCACGGCGTGCGCGACATAGTCCACCAGGTGGTCGCCGAGGCCTATCGCCCGCCCCGGGTGTGGTACGACGGGCTGGGCCGAGAGCCAGAAGATGAGGGTCATCCACGCGATGAGCGGGAGCCAGCGCGCCCCGATCACGGCAGTACGGCGGAGGGTGCGGACCTGGGGCGCGTGGATCATGGCGGTATGGCCTCGTGGGGGTGGGGGCCGGCCGGGGCCGGCTTAACGACGGCGGCGCCAGGGCCCGAAATAGTTCATCACCAGCAGGCCGATGAGGAGCGCCACCACATAGTCCCATTGGCGCATGAGCACCAGGATGGCCACCACGAGGACGAGGGCCGTGTCGAGCCAGAATATGACGCGGGTGCCATCTTTCATGGTGGATACGGTTGTCTCCGATGGTTCGGAACGGGCCCGGGGGCATTATAGCACGTTTCCGCCGGCGGGGCTGGCACGGCGCTGCGAAGGAGGCCCTTCGGAGCTTGACAGGGAGCCGATCCCCAAGGTATACTCCCCGCCGTCTGACGCCGCGCCTCTGCTGCACTTTGCCCATGCCTAACATCAGCCCAGCGGCCCCGACGCCGACCAACACACGATTGTCTGCCAGTTGTGAAGGGGAATACGATGCCAGAGATGGACAATGCGCTGATCACCATCATCAAGACCGCCATCGATCGGGAGGTCGCTGCGCACCAGATGTACACCGACGCCGCGCAGATGGTGGAGGGCGCCCACGTCAAGGGGATCCTCGAGGATCTCGCCGCGCAGGAAGTGGGGCACCGCCGGCGCCTGGAGGGCCTCCTCGAGGGCCGGGGCATGCGGACGATCTCTCGGAAACAGGAGCAGCGGGTTGCCGACCTCAAGCTCACCGACTACCTCGTCGAGGAACCACTGGATGAGGACTCGGACTTTCAGGACGTGCTCATCGTCGCCGGCAAGCGGGAAAAGGCAAGTCATGACCTGTACGCCGGCCTGGCCCAGGTCGTCGAGGGTGAAGACGCCGTCAAGCTCTTTACCTTTTTGGCCAACGAGGAGATGACGCACAAGAACCGCGTCGAGTCGCTGTACGAGGACCTGGTGCTGCGCGAGAACTAGGCGCGCTGGAGCGATCCGGGGGATCCGGCCCCATCACAAGGAGAGGCTGCATGGCCAAGTGGGAGTGTCTCGTCTGCGGGTACATCTATGACCCCGAGCTCGGCGACCCCGACGGCGGGATCGACCCGGATACCGCCTTTGAGGATCTGCCCGACGACTGGGTTTGCCCGGAGTGTGGCGCCGCCAAGGATATGTTCGAAAAGCTGGAGGACTAGCCCTCCGCCTGACCCGCACGCGATCCGGCTGCCGCGCCCGCTGGCGGCGCGGCAGCCGGATGCCTCGGCCGACGGGCGTCCACGCCCCCGAGGATCACCCCCCATCCCCTCCTCCCCACGCTCATCCGCCGGGCCTTGCGCCGTCCGCTGGCACGCTGCCGTGGCAGGATGCCGCGTTTAGATAAGGGGAAAATCATGAAGGTCATCATCGTGGGGAACGGCGTCGCCGGTGTGACCACCGCCCGCCTCGCCGCGGAGCGGGACCCCTCGCTGGATATCACCATCTACTCCGAGGAGCCCTACCACTATTACTCGCGCCCCCGGCTCGTCGACCTGGTCGGCGGGCAGGTGACGCCCGCCGACATCCAGGTGTACCCGGAGGAATGGTATGCAGAGCGGGGCATCCGCACCGTCCTGGGCACCCGGGTGACGGCCCTGGAGCCCGATGCGCACCGCCTCATTCTCCCCGGCGGCGAGGCGACGACGTACGACCGGCTGGTGTTGGCCACCGGCGCGCGGGCCTGGGTGCCGCCCATCGCCGGCGCCGACGTGCCCGGGGTGTTCACCCTGCGCACGATGCGCGATGCGCTGGCGCTGCGCGATACCGCGGTGGAGGGACGCCGCGTCCTGGTGCTGGGCGGCGGGCTGCTGGGCCTCGAGGTGGCCGCCGCCCTGAACGCGCGGGGCGTGTCGGTGACCGTGGTGGAGGTGTTCCCCCGCCTGCTCCCCCGGCAGCTCGATGCGGAGGGCGCTGCAGTGCTCGAGGAGCGCATCGAGCGCAGCGGCGTGGAGATCCTCACCGGCGATTCCTGTACCGTCATCGAGCCCAACGGGGACGCCAAGCGCTGCCGAATGAAGAGCGGAGAGGTGCTGGAGGCCGATCTCATCGTGATCTCGGCGGGCGCCCGCTCCAACGTCACCCTGGCCCAGGAAGCGTCCATCGTCTGCGCTCGGGGCGTCGTGGTGGACGAGCATCTTCGCACCAGTGCTCCGGATGTGTACGCCGTGGGCGATGTGGCCGAGTTCGAGGGGCGCGTGTGGGGCATCATCCCCGCCGCGCTGGCCGAGGCCCGCCTCGCCGCCGCCCAGGTGGCGGGCGACGAGAGCGCCACCTACCACGACATCGTGCCCTCCACCACCCTCAAGGTCACCGGCATCGAGGTGACCTCCATCGGCGAGGTGAACCCCGAGACCCCCGGTGCGGTGGAGGTGCGCGCGGTGCACCCCCAAGAGGGCGTCTATGACAAGCTCGTGCTCCGCGACGGGCGGGTGGTGGGCGCCGTCATGGTCGGCAGCCGAGCGCACCTGCGGGCCGTCAACCTGCTCATGTCCCGGGGCACCGACGTCAGCGCCCACCAGGATGTCCTGCTGAACGAGGACTTTGACCTCCTGGCGCTCGCCCAGCAACGGACGACGACGCGACGGGCGCCGATCCAGGCCGATAGCTAATCGAGGAGATCCATGGACGTCACGGTGTACAGCACGCCCACTTGACCCTACTGCCGCCAGGTGAAAGAGTTTCTTTCCCAACGATCGGTGCAGTACCGCGAGGTGGACGTCTCCCGCGACTCTGCTGCCGCAGCCGAGATGGTGCGGCTTTCGGGGCAACAGGGGGTGCCCGTCACGGTGATCGACGGCCAAGCGATCGTCGGCTTTGACCCGCAGCGCATCGAGGCGCTCCTGGCGGGCGCCCGCCGACCGCGGTTGGGCGCCGCCATCGCCGACGCCGCAGAGATGGCCGCCCAGGGGAGCACGACGACCCCCCAGGGCGCCTACATCGGGCGCGTGCGCCCGGGCGGGGCGGCGGAACGCGCCGGCCTGGCCGCCGGCGACGTCGTCGTCTCCCTCGCCAACCGGGAGATCCACACCGCCGATGATCTGGAACGACTGCTGCCCCGGGTGCCCCCGGGGCGAGACATCCCGCTCGGCTACGTCCGCGGAACCGAGCGACGCACGACGACGATCCGGTTCTGAATCGCGAGTTCTATGCAGCCACAAGGAGCCACCACGATGACCGACACGAACGCCGCCCTGCAGGCCCTGAGCCAGGCCCTCCGTCTGGAGGAGGAAGGCCTGGCCTTTTACACCCAGGCGGCCAAACGCGTCGCCGACGAGGCCGCCGAAAAGATGCTCCTCTCCCTGGCCGACGACGAGCGCCGCCACCGGGAGATGGTCCAGCGGCAGATCCACGCCCTGGAGGGCGAGGGCAGCTACGTCCTGCTGCCCGACGCCTCGGCCCCGGTGATCGATCTGGAACGCCAGATCTTCCCGCCCCAGCGGGAGGCCGCCGACGCCCGGCTGGGGGTGGACCCCGGCGAGCTGGACATCCTGCACGTCGCGCTGGATAACGAGGTTCGCTCCTACGACCTGTACCGCCATGCAGCGCAAGAGGAGGACGACCTGGCGGGCCAGGAGATGTACCGGTTCCTCGCGGGGGCAGAACTCACCCATTTCAACCTGCTGATGGCCAACTACGAGTCGATCTCGCAGGCCGGCGGCTGGGTCTAGGCATCGCTGTACATACCACGATAGGAGTACGCACGATCATGAATCACGCGCTGGAAGTGCTAAAGACGGGCATGGCCACCGAGCTCTGGGGGCTCCGGTTCTACGAGCAGGCCGCCGAGCATGTCCAGGACGAGACGGGCAAGCGGGTGTTCCGCTCGCTGGTCGATGAGGAGTCGAAACACCTGGACATCCTGCGGGGCCAGTACGCCGCCCTGAGCGAGGGGAAGGAGTGGGTCTCGGTAGCCGAGGCGGTCAAGATGGCGTCCTCGGTGGCGCCGGCGGACATCTTCCCAGAGGCCCAGTCCGCCGAGCGCCTCGTGCCGGCAGACGCCACCGACGAGCAGTGCCTGGGCCTGGCGCTCGACTTTGAGCGGCGCGGCTATGACCTGTACCACGCAGAGGCCGACGAGGCAACGGGCCCGGCACAGAAGGTCTGGGCGTTCCTGGCCGAGGCCGAGGATCAGCACTATGCCTTTCTGGACAAGACCCTCGAGTTTCTCAAATCCAACGGGGTGTGGTATTTTGACGAGCGTGAGTTGCCCATCTTCGAGGGGTAGATCCTGACCCTCTTGCCCTTCCACCCAGCAGATAGGTAGATATCCTTGATAGCAACCGGGACAGTCATCAACGCGTTGACCGTGCTGGCCGGCGGGGGGCTCGGCGCCCTCCTGGGCCAGCGGCTTCCGGAGCGGGTGCGCGAGACGGTGATGGCGGGGCTGGGCCTCGTCACCCTTATCGTGGGCCTGCAGTTGGCCCTTGAGACGGAGAACGTCCTCGTCGTCCTGGTAAGCGTGCTCCTGGGCGCGCTGCTGGGCGAGTGGTGGCGGATCGACGTGGGGCTCGAGCGCCTCAGCGACTGGCTCAAGGGCCGGCTGGCGGGGCGCGCCTCGGCCTCCAGCCTGGCGCACTTTAACGAGGGGTTCATCACCGCCAGCCTGGTGTTCTGCGTGGGGCCCATGACGATCCTGGGTTCCCTGGAAGACGGGCTGACCGGCGACTATTCCCTGCTGGCCATCAAGGCGGTGCTGGACGGCTTTGCCGCGCTGGCCTTTGCCTCCTCGCTGGGCATCGGCGTGCTCTTTTCCGTGGTCACCGTGGTGGTGTACCAGGGAGGGCTGACCCTCCTGGCGGGGCTGGCCGAGGGGGTGTTCAGCGAGGCGATGATCCGCGAGATGTCGGCCACCGGCGGGGTGCTGGTGCTGGCCATCGGGCTCATGCTGCTGAACGTCAAGCAGATCCGCGTGGCGAACCTGCTGCCCTCCCTCGGGGTGGTGCTGGCGATCGTGGCCGGGCTGGAGGTGCTGGGGATCGCGGCCTTTTAGAACGCTTCGCAGAGCCTCCCGCTGACCCATGTAGCATGTTTGGGTCAGCGGGAGGTTTCGCTATCTACCGCTAGCTGCTCTTCGTGGAGATGAACTGGGCGAGCTTGGCCGCCAGGTTGCGCAGCGGCATGCTCTGGAGCCAGACCTTGCCCGGCCCGGAGAGGGTGGCCAAAAAGAGCCCCTCGCCGGAGAACAGCACGTTCGTCAGCCCCTTGACCGTGGTGATGTCGTAATCGACCTGGGGCTCGTACAGGGCAATGTGCCCGGGGTCCACCTTGAGCACCTCGCCAGGGGCCAGATCGTACTCCCGGACGTCACCAACGATCTCAAAGAAGGCCACACCGGGACCCGTGATGCGCTGCAGGATGAATCCCTCCCCGCCAAACAGGCCCGAGCCTAGCCGCTTGCGAAAGTGCATCTCGATCTCCACACTTTCCTGGGCGGCCATAAAGGCGTCCTTTTGGGCGATGATGCTCTCGCCGGCGTCCAATTCCATGGCGATGATGGAGCCCGGCGCTTCCGGGGTAAAGGTGATCTGGGCTCCCCCCCGGCGGCAGGCATAGGTGGTCATGAACAGCGACTCGCCCGCCAGCTTGCGCCCCAACCCCTTGAGCAGGCCGCCGCGGGTGTTGGTGCTCATGTCGATGTCGCCCTTCATCCAGGCCATGCCGCCGCTCTCCGTGTAGACGGACTCACCGGCCTCCAGGAACACGTCAACCGAGGGCAGCATGCCGCCCTGGATCTCGTAGCGCATGGTGTTTCTCCTTGTGTGATGTGACCCATCGATGTGGTGCGCGATGTGGGCGACCCTTTAGCGGCGCCATGATAGCAGAAGCCGCCGACCGGCCCAAGCCCGCGGCGCTCACGCCCTTCCGTCGGCGTAGACCAGTCGCCCCTCCACCTTGCGGTTGGCGTTCTGGTGGTCGCGTAGGTACTCCTCGATGACCTGCCGGCTGGACGTGCAGATCACCCGGTGCGCGCCGGCCAGCAGTTCCTCGTTCGATACGCTCAGGTACTGGGCGCTGTTGCGCAGGTGGTACTCGGGCAGGCCCAGCGTGTAGGTGCGATCGTCTTCGACGGGGCGGCCGTCGACGCTCAGCGAGACCAATTGCCGGCTCGCCTCGTCATAGACGGCCCGCACCCCGGCGTTCACCTGGTAGCACTCCCCCTCGCCGTTGCGGTTCTCGGGGCGCATCACGTGGGCGAACAGCCGGCGCAGCGAGGCGCCGCGGATCTCGTGGCGGCTGACGGCGTCGTCGTAGGGGCATAACTCCATGAGGTCCCGGAGGCGCACCAGCGGGCCCAGCGACGGCACCCGGATGGCGCCGCTGCCCACCAGCATCACGTCGCAGCCCGAGTGCTCCACCAGGGCGTCGGCCACCAGGTTGCCCAGCGCCGTCTCCACCGTGCGGTCCGGGTGGGTCAGCGGCGTGGATAGCTTGCAGATCAACGAGTCGTACTTGTGGTCCACCTGTGCCTGCAGCGAGTGGATGTACTCGGCCAGTTCGGGATCGGGGTCCACCAGCCGGTCGTTGATGGGGATCAGGCGCCAGGTATAGTCGACGATGGAGTTCGTGTCGTCGTCGACGACGATGTCAAAGCGCCCGATCTGGTCCGAGCCCATCCCGGCTTGGGCGACGAGGATGTCGTTCACCCGGGCTGGCTCCCGAAGGATAGTGTGTGAGTGGCCGCCAATGATCATGTCCACGCCCCACTCTGGCCGGAGCATGGAGGCCAGTTCCAGGTCCGACTCGAAGCCGATGTGGGTCAGGAGGACCGTCAGGTCGATGTCGTCGTCCTTGTAGGCGTTGGCGATGCGGCCCACCGCCACACTGGCCTCCTCCAGCGAGACGAAACTCCCGATCAGGGTATCCTGGTTCAGGGCGTCCATCACCTTTTCGGTGATGATGCCGGTAAAGAGGATGTCGAACCCGGCCTTCTCGACGATCAGGTGGGGCCTCAGGAGCCGCTTGTTGCACGTGGTGATGTACAGGTTGGCGTTCACGAGGGGAAAGTTGGCCATCTTT
>JAAZBQ010001010.1 GCA_012513725.1 Chloroflexota bacterium | reverse complement strand
CCTCCAGCACGCCCCCGCCGTCGTGGATGGTTGCCACCCGCAAGCCTGCCTGGGAGATCATCTCCGCCGCCCGGCGGCCCGAAACCCCCTCCAGGTGCTGGGCCATCGCCCAGGACCCGCCCCTCCAGTAGAGCGCCACCTCGACATCGCAAAAGCCCGCCGCGGCGATGATCTCTAGGGTCTGCTCGAATGGCAAAAAGAACGTGTTCGCCGTCGCCACTGCGATGCGCATCGTATCCTCCTCGGCGGGCCTACTCCCGGCTTAGGTCCCCAGCGCTGCCCGCGCCTTCTCCAGTTGGGCCTCCACCGCTGTGCGCGCCGGACCGCCGGTCACGTCCCGGGCCTCCACCGAGGCCTCGAAATCCAGCGCCGAGTACAGGTCCTCATCAAACACTGGCGAGATCGCCCGGTATCGCTCGAGCGGCAGCGCCCGCAGTCCCACGCCGGCCTCCTCACAGGCCCGCACTACCTGGCCCACCAGGCCGTGCGCCTCGCGGAACGGGATGCCCCGCTTCACCATATAGTCCGCGAGGTCGGTGGCCAGCATGGCGTCGTCCAGGGCCGCGCGCATCCGCTCGGGGCGCACCTCGATCGTCTCGATCACCCCCGCCACGATGGCCAGCAGGTCATCCAGGGTGTCCAGGGTGTCAAAGAGGGGCTCCTTGTCCTCCTGCAAGTCCTTGTCGTACGTGGAGGGCAGCCCCTTGGTCGTCACCAGGAGGCGAGTCAGGTTGCCCACCAGCCGCCCCGCCTTGCCCCGCACCAGTTCCAGGCTGTCGGGGTTGCGCTTCTGGGGCATGATGCTGGAGCCCGTCGTGTAGCGCTCGTCCAGTCGCACGAAACCAAACTCTGCCGAGGACCACAGGATGAGGTCCTCGGCCAGGCGACTCAGGTGGGTCCCGAGGATCGCGCCCCAGGAGAGCATCTCGAGGACCGCGTCCCGGTCGGACACCGCGTCCATGCTGTTCTCCGTGGGCCCCCGGAACCCCAGTTCCTCGGCCAGCGCTTCCCGGTCGACGCCGTAGGCGTTCCCGGCCAAGGCGCCCGCCCCCAGCGGGCATTGGGCCGCCCTCTCGGCAAGATCCCTGAGCCGCTCCCGATCGCGCTGGAGCATCCAGAAGAAGGACAGCAACCAATGGCTGAACCGCACCGGCTGGGCCGGTTGCAGGTGGGTGTAGCCGGGCATCAGGACGTCCAGATGCGCCGCCGCCACGGCGACGATGGCCTCCTGCGCCTCCCGCAGCGCCCGCCCCATCGCCGCGGCCTCTTCGAGGATGTACAGCCGCACGTCGGTGGCGACCTGGTCGTTCCGGCTGCGGCCGGTGTGCAGCTTGCCGGCCAGGGGGCCGATCATCTCCCCCAGCCGCCGCTCGACGGCTGTGTGGATGTCCTCGTCGCTCGGCTGGTAGGTGAACGTGCCGGCGCGGAACTCTTTCGCCACCGCCTCGAGCCCCGCGACGATCTCTTCGACCTCCTCCTCGGTGAGGACGCCCGCGCGCCCGAGGGCCCGGGCATAGGCCACGCTGCCTTGCACGTCCACCAGCGCCAGGCGGCGGTCTACGTCGACGGACGCGTTGAACCGCCACATCCGCTCGTCCATCTCGCCCTCAAAGCGCCCACCCCACATCTTGGCCATGGGGCTAGTCTCGCTTAAAGGCCGAATAGTCCGGCTCGTCCAACTCCGTCTTGCCGGTGCCCTCGACGTTCAGCAGGGCCCGCACCTTCATCGACAGGCCGTAGAGGTTGATGAACCCCTCGGCATCCTGCTGGTCGTAGACGTCGTCGGCGCCGAACGTGGCATAGTCCTCGCGGTACAGGCTGTAGGGCGACTTGCGCCCCACCACGGTGCAGCTCCCCTTGTACAGCTTGAGGCGCACCGCCCCCGTGACGGTCTGCTGGGTCACCCGCACAAAGGCGTCGATCGCCTCGCGCAGCGGCGTGAACCACCGCCCGTTGTACACCAGCTCGGCGTACTGCTGGGCGAGGAGGTCCTTGTAGTGCATGATGTCGCCGGAGAGGCATAGCTCCTCGAGGCCCTGGTGGGCCTTGTAGAGGATGGTGCCGCCGGGGGTCTCGTACACGCCGTGGGACTTGATGCCGACCAGCCGGTTCTCGACCATGTCCACCCGGCCGATGCCGTGCTGCCCGCCGAGGTGATTCAGTGCGGTGAGCAGTTCCACCGGCCCCATGCTCACGCCGTCCATCCGGACGGGGCAGCCCTCGCGAAAGTCGATCACCACGTAGGCCGGCTCGTCCGGGGCGTCCTCCGGGCGCACCGAGAGGACGAACATGTCCTCCTGGGGCTCCTGCCAAGGATCCTCCAGGCAGCCGCCCTCGTGGGAGATGTGCCACAGGTTGCGGTCCCGGCTGTAGATGGACTTTTTGTTCTGCGACACGGGGATGTCGTGGGCCGCGGCGTACTCCAGCGCGTCTTCCCGCGAGCGAATCGACCACTCCCGCCAGGGGGCGATGACTTGCAGGCGGGG
>JAAZBQ010001009.1 GCA_012513725.1 Chloroflexota bacterium | reverse complement strand
CCAGGGTTCTGCCACTCGATCGTAATGCCGCCAGGTCTCCCCGGCGTCGTAGCCGTAGATGAGCGCCGACTCCTCCGCCGCGTCTGCCAGCGCCTCGGGCAGTGTCCGTGGAGACCCCCCAGGGTACCCGGCGAGTGTCCATCCCGGCCCGAGGGTAATCCCTGTCTGCGTCGGCACGCGCCCCTTGACCCGCAGCGTGGCGGGGGCGGATACCTGCACCCAAAACCCCTCGCCGAGTGCCAGGTCGGTGAGGGTGCTGGAATCCGGCTGGGCCGGATCGTAGAGGTGCCAGGTCTCCTGGCGCCAGGCGTAGGCGCGGAGAGAGCCATCGAGGCCGCCCAGCACCTGGTCGATGGCGTTGTCCACGGGCAGCACGCTGAGGCTGAGCATGTTCCAGCCGGCCTCCAAGGGGATTGCCTGCTCGCGCAGCACCGTGGCCTCGGCGGGGAGGGAAGAGACGCTCCCGCACTCTCCCTGTACCACGCATCGGTACAGGCGGCCGTCGTCCGAGACTGCCAGGGAAGGGGTGGTGTAGGCGGGATCGGTGGCGTCGGGGATGGCGTTGTACGTGAGGCCGCCATCGGTGCTGGTCTCCCACCGGTAGGTCAGGGCTGTGCCCTCGGCCACCACGGAGAACGTGGCGCCCTGCCCCTCGTCGACCACGGCATCCTGGGGCTCACCCACAAGGCGTGGCGGGGTCCCGATGGTCAGGCCCGCGGTGTCAGATGTGCGCGTGCCGCAGGACCCGCTGACGATGCAGGAGTATTCCCCCGCGTGCTCCGGTCCCACGGCAGTGAGGGTGAGCGTCTGCGCCTCCTTGCCGGGGAGGTCGACGCCCTCGAACTGCCACTGGTAGGACAGGTCGCTCCCCTCCGCAGTGACGGACAGGGTGACGTCCTCGCCCGGGCAGGCGGTCTGGCCCTGGGGCTGGACGAGGATCGTCGGCGGGCTGCCCACCGTCAGGTCGGCCTCCCCCGAGAAGACCGCGCAGGCGCCAGAGCCCACCCGGCAGCGGTAGGCGCCCGCATCCTCGGGCGCCACCGGCGAGATGGAGATCTGTGGGGAGTCGGCGCCCTGGACGCGCTCCGAGTCGGTGAGGTCGACCCCGTCGCGCTGCCAGCGGTAGACGAGGCCCTCGCCCTCGGCGGCCACCGAGAACTGGGCGTTATCGCCGGCACAGACCGGCTGCGGGCTGGGGTGCGACGTGATGGCGCCGCCGGTGCCCACCGTGAGGGTGGCGGGGTAGGAATAGGCCGTGCCGCAGGCGCCGCTCACCACCGCCTGCACCTCCTGGCCGCTATCGGTGGGCAAGAGGCCGCTGATCTCCAGGCGGGGGCCATCGGCGCTGGGCACGTCGGCCCAGGTGCCGCCGATCTTCCGTCGCCACTGATAGGTGAGGGCATCGCCACCGGCCTCCACCTCAAAGGCGGCGGTGCTTTCGGAGCACAGGGTGACGTCGGCCGGCTGCCGGGTGATGGTGGTGGGCGTAGCGACCTCCACGGGTCGGGTGACGGT
>JAAZBQ010000202.1 GCA_012513725.1 Chloroflexota bacterium | reverse complement strand
CCAGCTGTCCAGGTCATCGGGGTGCACCAGGGCGGAGAGGCAGTCCATGTCGAACCCCGGCACCTCGCTGGGATCGTATCCCATGACCGTGGCCACCGACGGGCTCACATAGTCAAAGCGCCGGGAGCGCAGGTCGACGCGAAAGATGAGGTCGGCCGACGAGTCGAGCACCTCCCGGAGGCGCTCCTCGCTCTCCTCGAGGGCGAGCGACGCCTCGCGCTGGGCGGTGACGTCCATGACGATGCCCGCCCGGCGGCGCGGCCGGTCGGCCTCCGGGGCCTCCTCCGTGCCGTCGAACAGCGCCGGGCCCACGTCTTGCCCGCGAACGAGCAGCCAGCGCCAGCCGCCCTCGGGCCGCGCCGCGCGAAACACGACCTCCTGAAAGCCTTCGGCGGGCTCCTGGTACAGGGCGGCCTCCCGCAGCTCCTCCAGGTCCTCGGGGTGCACCACCTCCAGGATCGCCTCGAGGGTCGCCGGGGCGCTGGGAGGCAGGCCGACCAGTTCGCGGGCGATGTCGTCGATGGTCAGTGCCGCGTCGGCGGGGCTCCAGTAAAAGACGCCCACGCCCGCGGCCCGGCTGACCATCGCCAGGCGGTGCTCGCTGGACTGCAGCTCACGCTCGGCCCGCCGCCGCTGGGTGATCTCGGCCTGGAGGGCCAGGTTTGTCCAGGCCAGCTCCGAGAGGCGCTCCTGAACGTCCTGCTCCAGCTCGGTGGCCTCTCGGCGGAGCTGCGCCTCCTGCTCCACCCGGTCGCTGACGTCGTGGGCCGAGACCATGACCGACCGCGCCCGGCCGCCGGCGTCGAGCTCGGGCACCAGGTGGTACTCGATGTGGCGCTCCTCGCCCTCCAGGGGCAGGGGGTGCGAGACGACGCAGGTGTGTTCGGCGCCATCGTGGAGGGCGCGCTCACAGCCGGCGCGCAGTTGGGTGGCGGCGGGCGGGGGCAGGGAAATGTCGGCCAGGGCCATGCCGCGGCAGGTGGCGCCGTCGAGGCGCAGCGCCCGCTCGGCGGCCCCGTTCACGTACAGGATGCGCAGGTGGCCATCCAGGCGGATGACCGGGTCGCCCATGCCGTCAACATAGTGGCGAAAGGCCTGCGCCTCGGTGAGCTGGGCCTGGGCGCGCTCGACCAGCGACTGCAGCACCGTGCGCGAGGTATGCGCCAGGGCCGGATCCGCCTCACCATCTGACGGCTGGTCCAGCGCCGCCTGCGCCTCGCGAACGAATTGCAGCAGCTCCTGTACAGCATCCGGTGTGGTGGCTCCGCGGGCATCAGAGTAATGCTCAGAGGGCATAGTGATGCACCTTCCGCCGACCTGGTGAACCAACCGACGTCAATGAGGCAGCCGAGTCGCCTACACGCAGTATACGCCGGGAACCCGTAGGTGTAAAGTACAGTAATCGTTTCCTTTCACCGATTCGTCGGACGCATCGAAACCGTTACCTGCGGCGGCATGGGCGGTGCCCGTGGAGTGCGGCAGTCGCCTGCCCTGCGGGCTGCCCTGAGGCTTGCCGTAGGCTGCTGCCGCAGCCCACAAATGAGGCCGCTTCTGTAGGGATCAGAAGGGGGATTGGGGAGCATCACGGAAACGGACGGCCCCCAACAAGCCTCCCTGCCCACCCGAGATGGTGTGGTCTTCTATGGGCTGCGGCAGTCTGGCTGCCGCCTTTCTTGCCGGATAGCGACCCTCGCGTGGTCGGCCGGAGGGGCTGGGCTCTTGGCCGGCCATGAGACGAGGCCGGCCTGCTGGCACGAGTCCGCAGTATGGTTCTGCGCGCAAAGCGGCAGCACCGTACGGCGGACCCTTCGGCAGGCCGCAGGGCAGCCAGGCTGCCGCAGCCCATAGAAGAGCAGCACACTCCCAGGTGATGAGGCAGGAATGGGGGGCTGGAAGGTGCGGCGCTCCTCAATCGGCAGTTGACTCTGCAACGCCGTTATGTTATGCTGGTGCTACCAGAACGTGCACCGTTGGACGCGCCGGAGCGTCGCAACAGCGCATCGGCGGGGGTACGCCGTCTCACCGCGGCGTTGCCGGCGCAAAGGAGCGCAGGCCATGAAGCACCTGAATGCCCTCAAGAAGAATG
>JAAZBQ010000201.1 GCA_012513725.1 Chloroflexota bacterium | reverse complement strand
GCCGGTGACGGTGGCCGCCGCCCAGACCCCCAGGATCGGCAGGAGGGTCCACAGGAGCATAGAGACCACGGTCCCCACCGCGCCCTCGGAGCCCGAGGGGCCGGCGGCGAGATAGCCCTGGGCATAGACGGCCAACGTCGTGACAAGGGCGCCGAGCAGGGCGAACACCAGCACCAGTTGCGCGTGGGTCTCGGTGATGGCCCAGACGAGGTGCCGTCGGGAGAGCGTCCGCGCCGAGCGCCAGGCGGCCAGCCCCACCCGGAACGCCAGGAACTCGGGGCCGCCGGCGGCCAGGAGCATGGCGACGACCAACAGATCGGACTGCGTCATCGCGGCGGGGCGCCACGCGGGATGCAGGAGGATGGCGCCCCAGCCGGCGAGCGCCGCCAGGCTCAACGCCACCGCGTATACCGCCTCGCGCCACCAGGGGCGGAGGGAGAAGACGAGTGCGGTGGGCCGCATGCGCAGCGCGCTCCAGAGAGCGGCTCCGCCGGCCAGGAAGAGTGTGCCCTGCCGCACCAGATCGGAAGATACGCCGGCCTGCAAGAGCAAGAGGCCGGCGTAGAGGAGCACGCCGAGCAGCCAGCCCTCCAGCAGCGCGCGCAGGGGCCGGGCGCTCCCCAGCAGGCCTGCGATCCTCTTCATCACGGCTCCCCCCGCAGGCGGTACCCCACGCCCCACACCGTGTCGATGGCTTCCCCGAGGGAACCCAGTTTCTTGCGCAGGCGCAGGATGGCATTATCCACCGAGCGATCGCCGGTGACATAGTGCTCGCCCCACACTGCATCCAGGAGGTAAGAGCGGCTAAACGCGCGCCCCGGATTGCGCAGGAGCAGGTGGAGGAGGTCAAACTCGGTGCGGCTGAGGTCCAGCGCGATGCCCTCCAGCACGGCCTGGCGGTACTCGGGGCGCAGCGTCAGCGCTCCGTACTCTAGGAGATCCCCATCGTCGGCAGCGGCGGCGCCGCGGTCCTCGGCGAGGACCTGGGCGACGTGATCCAGCCGCCGAAAGATGGCCCCGACCCGGGCCACCAGTTCCCGCAGGCTGAAAGGCTTGGTGACATAGTCGTCGGCGCCGAGTTCCAGGCCCACCACCCGATCGATCTCCTCCCCGCGGGCGGTGAGCATCACCACGGGCACCGCCGACCCCTCCCGTAGGCGGCGGAGGACTTCCAGCCCGTCCATCCGGGGGAGCATCCAATCCAGGAGGACGAGGTCGGGCCTCTCCTCCTGCGCCAGGCGCAGGGCCTCCACGCCGTCGCCGGCGCAGAGCACCCGATAGCCGGCGCCGGTCAGTTCCCGGGCGACGACGGCGGCCAGCTCCTCCTCATCCTCCACCAAGAGGATCGTTCTCTCCATACAGCGCACACCTCTCCAAACCCGATGATGCCGTGTGGTGTTCTGCGCCCTACTATACACCAGATCGCCGATCGGGTGGCCTTGTGCGGGTCGGCGTGTTGACCCGGTCAGGGCGAATCGCTATCCTGGGCCCATGAGCGACGCGATCCGGGGAAATGCCCTGCAGGCCGCGCTGCGCACCCGCTACGTGGGGCGCAGCGCCGAGTGCTATGACGAGATCGGCTCGACGAACGCCCGGGCCGCCGAGTGGGCGCGGGCGGGCGCTCCAGACGGCGCGCTGGTGTGCGCCGAGGAGCAGACCGCCGGCCGCGGCCGTTTGGCGCGCCGCTGGCACGCGCCCAGGGGCTCGTCGCTCCTGGTATCGCTCATCTTTCGCCCCCCATTGTTTCCCCGGCAGGCCCAGCGCATGACAATGATCACCTCACTGGGCGCCGTGGAGGCCATCCGTCGGGTGGCCGGGCTGGCGGCGGGCGTCAAATGGCCCAACGACATCTATCTCGCCGAACGGAAGGCGGGCGGCATCCTGACGGAGCTCGGCGTGCGCGGCGAGGCGCTCGAGTACGTCGTGGTGGGGATGGGGCTGAACGTCAACCTGGACGTCGCCGCACTGCCGAAGGTCGCCACGCCGGCGACGAGCCTCTCCGCCGCCCTCGGCCGGCCCGTGCCGCGGCTGGAACTCTTGGCGGCGATCCTGGAGGGGATCGAGCGCCGCTATGACCGGCTCCGGGAGCGCTGGTCGCCGGCTGAGGAGTGGCGCGAGCACCTGCTCACCGTGGGGCGCCGGGTGGTCGTCCGCGCCGGTGAGGAGGCCCTGGAGGGGCTGGCCGAGGGCGTCGACCCGGACGGGGCGCTCCTGGTGCGCGGGGCGGAGGGCACCCTGCACCGGGTGCTCGCCGGCGACGTGACGCTACGCGGCGGGCGACCGGAGGCGACGTAGCCGCGCGGGCGCCGGCGCGACTGGAGGGTCCGCGGCACTCGTGGTATACTCCCCGCAGGTCTGGCCCCTGACCGGCGCGCATCGCCGGAGGACGGTCGGCGCCGTACCCACACGAACGAGGACACCGTGCTCCATTCGCTGGCCCAATCCATCCATCGTCT
>JAAZBQ010001008.1 GCA_012513725.1 Chloroflexota bacterium | reverse complement strand
AGCGTGCCGGCCCTGGAGGCCGCCGAGCGGCACTTGACTCTGAACCGCGACGACCCCGGCGTCGCCGCCGCCCGGCACGAGACGCTCCCCGGCGACGCCTTTCGCCTCCTCGAGGGGCTGGGGGAGGCGGGGCGCCGCTACGACCTGGTGGTGGTCGACCCGCCCTCCTTTGCCCAGTCCCAGGCGCAGGTGCCCGGAGCGCTCGCCGCCTACGCCCGGCTGACGACGCTGGGCCTCGCGGTGCTGGCGCCGGGCGGGATCCTGGCGATCTCTTCCTGCTCCAGCCGGGTGACGGCGGAGGCCTTTTTCGCCCGGGTACTGAGCGCCGCCCAGGAGGCCGGCCGGCCGCTGGAGGAGATCGAGCGCACCGGCCACCCCCTGGACCATCCCGTCGGCTTTCCCGAGGGCGCCTATCTCAAGTGTTTGTTCGCTACGGACCGCCAGGGACCCGGCCCGGCTGCCTGAGGGCCGCGCAGGGCGTCCCCCATCTTGGGGTATTCCCAAACCATCGATCGTGTTCGGCAGGCCGCTATCCCGTTTCGACCTGATGGTCGGATAGACAACACGGCACTCCCTACAGGACCAAGCCTGTGAGGGAATCACCGCGGAAAGGCAACGAGATGACGACTCTGCACTTGTGGCTCCACACTGTTGGTCGGTCCCGCCTGGCGTCTTGCGCGTCGCGATGCGTGCGCGCTATCCCCCAAGCACGTCGCTGCGCCGGCACGTTGCTGCTGGCGGTGCTGCTGCTGTTCCCCGGACATCTGTCACTGTTGGCGGCTCCTCTGGACGACGCCGTACGGGCGCCGAGCACGCAGATGCTGAATCACGATGTAACTCTGGAATACGTGGGCCTCGATAACATCCACCTCAGCTACTCATGCGAGAGTAGTTGCACCGACTGCAAACGAGAGCTGCAAGCCGTGATGCCAGACGCCCCTGTCAAGGTGCTCACCACGCTGGGCACGGGCAAGATCAGTGGCAGTGAACAACATGCAGGGCTGCCTCCCGGGACGTACGGCTACCGCATCGTGGAGACGCGGCTGTCCGACGGGAAAGAGTTCCAGACGGAAACGCGCAACGAGACCGTAGACGGCACGACCGTGGGGGGCACGCTCCTGTACGACGAGTACTTGAGCCAGGAGTTCGGCTGTCGGGTGGGAGGGCTGACCGTCAGCGACGGCGTCGACCTGACGCTGGATGGCGCCCTCCTGAACTTTGACTGCCGCGTCGAGCTCGACGGGAGCGCGACGTTCTCCGCCCAGGGCACCACCTTTACCGGCGATGCCCTGATCATCGACGGCACCGGCAACGCCGATATCGTCTCTTCCACCTTTCCCGAACCCATCTTGCTGGACGTAGGCTCTGGGGCCATCGTCCACATCAGCAACAGCCGCTTTGGGGGACAGCTGCACATCAGCGGGGCCGCGAGATCCCTGCACATGGCCAGGAATCGCTTCGCCGACGCGGTGCGCCTGCTCACCCGCAGCGCGGTGGCCTTGGAGGACAACGTCTTTCTCGGCAGCCTCCTCCTCGACGACCGGCTCGGGGCGACGAGTTGGTGCCAGGACAACGGGCTGAGCCCCACCATCACGGGCAACTCGTT
>JAAZBQ010000200.1 GCA_012513725.1 Chloroflexota bacterium | reverse complement strand
TGCCGAACGTCCGCGGAGCAGGTCACCTTCTACGTCATGTTCAGGTACTGCCGGAATGCCGCAAGGACTTTTATTCTAGCGGGCCCCATAACAAGCGTCAAATGCGCCGGCCGCGCGCGGATCGACTCAGGACCCAAAGAACGCACGGGGAGGCAGAAGAACTCTCCTGCCTCCCCGTGCTCAGCTGCGGGGTACGGGCCGCCCGTTACCAGGCGTAGGCCATGGGCGCCTCACCGCCCGGACCGGGAAAAATCTCATCCAGCCGCCGGAGCACGTCGTCGGGCAGTTCGATCTCCAGCGCCCGGACGGCGCCCTCGAGCTGCTCCATGGTCCGCGGCCCAATGATCGGGGCGGTCACCACGGGGTTGTGCAGCAACCAGGCCAGCGCCACGTTGGCGGGCTCCTCGCCGAGGTCGCGGCAAAGGCCTTCGTAGGCGGCGACCTGCTCCCGCTGGCGATCGGAGAGCCGCAGCTCCGCGCGGCGCCCCTCGTCCGCCTCGCCGACGCCGCCGGCTAGCATGCCGCCCCCCAGGGGGCTGTAGCAGATGAGCCCCACGCCGTACGCCCGGCAGGCGGGGATCACCTCCAGCTCGACGTGTCGCCTGGCCAGGCTGTAGGTGCTCTGCTCGGAGACCAACCCCAAAAAGCCGCGGGCCGCCGCCTTTTCGTTCGCCTCGACGATGTTCCAGGCGGCAAAGTTGCTGGAACCCACGTAGGAAATCTGGCCGCTCATCACCAGTTGCTCCATGGCCTGCCAGATCTCGGTCCACTGGGCACCCGGGCGGAGGTGGGGCGGGTCGTAGAACTCGATCCCCTCCCCCAGGTAATCCCGCTGGTGCGGGGGAATCCAGCCCAGGTCCACGTGGTGCATCTGGTAGAGGTCGATGTGGTCGGTCTGCAGGCGGTCCAGGCTGGCCCGACAGGCGCGGCGCAGGTGGTAGGCGCTGTTGCCCCGGTCGTTGACCCCCTTGCCCATCACGCCGTAGACCTTGGTAGCCAGCACCACCCGTTCGCGGCGCTCGCCCTGGGCGAACCAGCGCCCGATGATGCTCTCCGTTTGTCCGCTGGCCGTGGGCACGCCGTAGCGATCGGCGGTGTCGAAAAAGTTGATGCCCAGTTCCAGCGCGCGGTCCATGATGGCGTGGCTCTCGGCCTCGTCGGTGCGCGGGCCAAAGTTCATGGTGCCCAGACACAACCGGCTCACGCGCAGCCCGGTGCGTCCCAGCTCTGCATACTGCATGACCGTACCTCCCAATCCTCTTGCGAAACAAACCCATCTTTCCGCGGGACATTACGCATTATAGAAGAGGCGCCACGGTCCCGTCCAGCGCCGGGGCGGCCGGTTTCCGCCGGATCGGTTGGCGTGCGGAGGGCGGAACCGTACAATGCACGCAGTTGGACGCTCGCCACCCGTTTCTCAGGAGATAGCCATGCCCAAGACCATGCGCGGCATCTATACCATTCCTTCCACCCCGTTCGACGACCAGGGCCGGCTGGACGTACCCGGCCTCCGCCGCGTCGTGGATTTCTGCGTGGGCTGTGGCGCCCACGGCGTCGTCTCGCCGGTGAACGCCTCCGAGTTCACCCGCCTCTCCGACGAGGAGCGCCTGACCGTCACCCGCGTCGTCACCGAGCAGACGGCGGGCCGCGTGCCGGTGGTCATCGGGGTGGCAGGGCTCTATACCGAGCACGCGGCGATGTTCAGCCGCTACGCCGCCGACGTGGGCGCCGA
>JAAZBQ010001007.1 GCA_012513725.1 Chloroflexota bacterium | reverse complement strand
GAATGCGTGGCGATCTACGACCTCCTCCGCGAGGGCTCGGCCGACGAGGCCACGGCGATCCAGTTCCGCCTGATGCCGGTGGGCCGCGCGGTGACCTCCCAGTTCGGCGTGCCGGGGCTCAAGGCGGCGCTGGACCTCCTCGGCTACCGGGGCGGCGCGCCGCGGCTGCCGCTCTTGCCCCTGGACCCCGCCCGCCGCGAGGCCCTGCGGGGGATATTGGTGGAGGCGGGGCTGCTGGTGTAGCGCCCGCCCGGCGCCCATCGCCCGAGTCGCGCCCGCCGCCCCCCCCCAACGGGGCGGCGGGCATCCAGGCCGCTGCACACGGCCCCAGAAGGGCCACATCGCCCTTGACCCCTCCCGCTCCATCGGATACGATGTGGGCGACTCCACGCGGACACGACCCGGCCTGCAAGGGAGCACGCCGCCATGCCCACGACGCCGATCCGCCTGCTGCTCGCCGACGACCACCCGTCGATCCTCGATTGGCTCACGCGCCTCCTCGAGTGCGACCCGACCTTCGAGGTCGTGGGCCAGGCGCTGCGCGCCGACACCGCCATCGCCGAGACCGCCGCACTGCGCCCCGATCTCCTGATCCTCGACTACTGCCTGCCCGGCCTCCCCGCTGCGGAGGTGGTGCGCCGGGTGGGCGAGCGTTCCCCCGGCACGCGCATCCTCGTCTACACCGGCTACCCGAGCGCCGCCTGCCTGCGGGAGGTGCGCCGTGGCCACAGAGGAGTGACCACTTCCGGAACGCTCACCGCCGCTTCACCCTGTTCGTCTTCGCCCGGCGCCCATTTGACCGGAAGCGGCCACCAGGTTGGCCGCTTTTGGCCACACCCACAACGCGCTTTGGCGTATGCTGGGGATGCACTGGTGATGGGGGCAGCGCCATAAAGGAGTAGAGCCATGCACATCAACCGCCGTACGTTCGCCCGCCTCTCCCTGGCCTCCGGCCTGGCCGCCCTCCTGGGCGCCTGCCGGGGCAAGGAGGAGGTCCCCGCCCCACCTGCCCCGCCCACCCTGCCCGTGGAAGCGCAGCCCACCGGTACCGTCGGACCCGCCCGCTACCAGGAGGCGCCGATGCTGGCGGAGCAGGTGGCGCGAGGCGAGTTGCCGCCGGTGGCGGAGCGGTTGCCGACCAAGCCGCTGGTACTGGAGCCGAACGCCTCGTTGGGCCAGTACGGCGGCGGGTTGCGTTCTGCGATGTACACGGGCCCGGCATGTCTTGACGTGAACGTAGGGATCGGCATGCTGCTCAATTTCGTGCTGGCTAGGCCTCTGGTGGCGTTCGGGCAGGACCTGGCGCTGCGTCCGAGCCTGGCCGAGTCCTGGGAGTACGATGAGAGCGGCACGCAGCTGACCTTTCACCTGCGGCAGGGAGTGCGCTGGTCGGACGGGGCGCCCTTCACCACGGAGGACATCCTGTTCTTCCTCAACTACTACCCACAGCGCCCGCCAGCCGGGGACCGGGTGGTTGCGGCGGACGACCATACCATCATGTTTCGGTGGGAACAGCCGGAGCCTCAGTACTTGACCAACTTTGCATGGTCCGAGCAGCACTGGCCCGCGCATGCCCTCAAGCCGTACCACATCGCCTTTTCGGAGGACGCGTTCCTGCGCCTCAACCAGCGGTCTGCGAAAGAGAGGCTGGGGGCGGACTATGACGACTGGGTCGCGAGTGGCGGGCTGGAACGGATAGCGGGGAGTATCGGCGCCGCCGAGGAGGAGCGGTGGGCAGCGATGTTCCTGCCGCTGACGGCTAACCGTCAACCCGGCCGTCCGGTGCTGGGGCCGTGGGTGGTGGAAGGGGAGCCGGGGTGCCGGCGCATCGCGCTGCGGCGCAACCCGTACTTCTGGCAGGTAGATCCCGAAGGCAGGCAGCTGCCCTACCTCGATCGGGTCGTCTTTGACGGGGTGGAGGACGCCACGCTCTTCCGCGCCGCCCTGGCCAACGGCGAGGTGGACTTGCAGGCGCTGGGGATGACGGCGGGCGATCTGCCCTGGCTGCGCGACCACGAGGCGGACGGGGACTATCGGGCGCGGACGTTGCCGAGCACGTGGCACCTGACGCTGCACCTGAACCTGGCCACGGCGGACGAGCTGCTGCGTCCGTTCTTCAACGACCTGCGGGTGCGCCAGGCGGTGATGCTGGGGATCGACCGGGAGCGGCTGAACTTTGAGTTCTATGGCGGGCTGTGCACGGCGCGGCAGTTCAGCCCGCTCAAGGGGACGCGGTTCTACGACGAGGGGATATCGCAGGGGTACGTGGCGTACGACGTGGATGCGGCGAACGCGCTGCTGGACGAGGCGGGGTACGGGGAACGGGACAGTGAGGGGTACCGCATGCACCCGAACGGGGAACGGGTGGCGTTCGAGATCGCGGGCGCCACGCAGGGAGGGAGTGCAGAGGAGGCGTGCGCGGAGGAGGTAGCGGGGTACCTGAGGGATCTGGGATTGGAGTGTAGCTATCGGCGGGTACCGGCTGGGGAGATGAACAACATGCTGGCCAGGAACGGCATTCAGGCGGCGTGGATGCCGGACTATTCGTTCCCGGTGTTGCCGACGCGGGCTGCATACACCTTTCTGGGCTTTGGCATCAACCAGCAGCCGTGGGCGGCGGCGTACGGGTACTATTGGTATATCACGAACACGGGCGCCAGCGGGCGCCCGGACCAGATGATCGAGCCGCCGGCGGGGCACTGGATCTGGGATCTGTGGCGCATGTATGACGAGATGGGGGAGGAGACGGACGTTGAGAAGTGGGAGGAGGGGTTCCGGCGGCTGATGGGGGCCTGGGCGGAGCAGGTACCGGTGATCGGTATCCTGGGGGAGATGCCGCAGCCGGTGGTGGTGCACAACGATCTGCGGAACTATGTGGATGAGTTGCCGTACGACGAGCAGGTGGGGGGGATCACGCTACAGAACCTGCAGCAGTTGTACTGGGAGCATCCGGAGCGGCACGTGGTGGAGGAATAGCGGGGCGAGGTAGATGACAACGACCAGACGATCCATCCTGCACCGCGCCGCGCTGACCGCCGCGGGCGGCATCCTCGCCGCCTGCCGGCGCCGGCAGCCCCTTGCGCCCCCCGTCGAGGGACGGCGACCCGACGATCTCGCCGTGCCGCGCCCCTCCCCCACGCCGCTCCCGCTGCCCGGGCGCTACAGCGAGGCGCCCAT
>JAAZBQ010000199.1 GCA_012513725.1 Chloroflexota bacterium | reverse complement strand
GCGAGGCCCTCGGCCGCCGGCGCCGCGTCACCCTCACCGTGCGATGGGACAATGCACCGGCCCGCCGGGCCTACGAGGCCCTCGGCTTTCAGCCCTGGGACGAGTACCGGATGTGCCGGCTGGCTCGCAGCGCCCCATCGAGCTTTGGGCGTACGATACGGATCATACCCCAGGGCAGATGACGGCGACCCGTATCTGGTGGACGACAGGCCTGGGCGTGGGTTTGCCGGAGGCCGCGTCCTAGCCCCTCAAGGTAACTCTGAAAGACTCTCCAGCACATACGTCGGACGCACGTCGCTCGCCGCCAGCGCGGCCCGATCCGTCACGCCCGTCAGCACCAGGGCGGTATCCACCCCGGCCGTGCGGCCCATGCGCATATCCGTGGCCAGGCGATCGCCCACCATCAGGCAGCGCTCCAGCGGCACCCCCAGGCGCTCGGCTGCCGCCTCCACCATGAACCGCGAGGGCTTGCCCACCACCACCTCCACCTGCCTGCCGGTGGTCGCCTCCAGAAAGGCGATCACCCCGGCGCAGTCGGGGATCTCGCCCCCCTCCACGGGGCAGGTGCGGTCGGCGTTCGTGGCGAGAAAGCGCGCCCCGCGCGCCAGCGCCTGGTGCGCCGTGTTCAGCTTGGCGTAGTCCAGGGTGCGATCGAACGCCGCCACCACCACCTGGATCTCCTCGATCTCCTCGGTGAGGTGGAACCCCTCCTGCGCCATCTCTTCCCGCATCGCCGGTTCGCCGATGACGAACAGGCGCTCGCCCGGGTGGCGAGTGCGCAGGTAACGCATCATCGCCTGGGTGGAGTTGATCACGTCCTCGGCGGGGGTCTCCACACCGAGGCGGGTGAGTTTCGCCGCGTACGCCGCCCGGGGCTCCAGCGGTTTGTTGGAGAGGAACACCACCCGCCGGCCATGGTCGCGCAGCCGGGCGATCGCCTCCCGCGCCCCCGGGATCAGCGCCTCGCCGCGGTAGACGGTGCCGTCCAGGTCCAGGATGTACCCCGCGTAGTGGGGCGACGCCTCATCGCGAGGGGTAGCGGAGTCTGTCATCAGCGGTCCTTCTCCTCGTCGGTGATCTCGACATCGTGGATGCTGCCGACCACCACGTCGGCATAGGGGGCCAGGGCGTCGGCGTCCAGCGCTCCGCTGGTGACCCCGACGCCGAGGGCGTAGCCCGCCCGGCGGGCCATCTGCAGGTCGCCGATGGTGTCGCCCACCATGATGGCCTCCTCGGGCGCCACGCCCGTGCGGCGGCAGGCCTCCAGGGCGGCCTCGGGCGCCGGCTTTTGCGGCAGACCGTCGTCGCCGCAGATGATAGTGTCCCAACACTCGGCGAGGTCCAGGCGCCGCAGCGTGTCCTCGGTAGGTGCCCGGTCGTCGGCGGTGACCAGCGCCAGGGCCATTCCCTCGGCTCGCAGGCGCGCCAGCAACCCGGCCACATCGCCGATGGGCTGCACGAGTTCGTCCAGGGGCAGCGACTCGTAGGCCAGGCGGTTGGTTTCCTCCACCAGGGCCAGGGCGTCCAGCCAATCCATCCCGGCGTAGCGGTACAGCTGGCTGGCGATGATCACCGCGACCTCTTGGGTGGCGGCCAACGTCAGCGGCCCGAGGGGATGCCAGTCGCGGCTGTCGAGATCGAGCCCCAGGCTCGCGGCCAGCCCCTCCCGGGCTTCGGGGGTCAGGCGCACGCGCTCCTCGATAAGCGCCCAGTTGCGCTCCAGCCAGGCGTGCCAAAAGGCCTCAAAGGCGATCAGTGTGCCGTCCTTGTCAAACACCACGAGGCGAGGGGCAATCACGCGGTCTGCGATGCGCAGCATTCGTCTCCCTTTCTCACGTGGCGACGCAGGTTGACATCACTCGGCGCCGCCGGTATACTGGCCCGCATCCGTACGCGTGCGAGGGAAGGTGCCATGCAGCCAAACCGCCCCCGGAACCTGCTCCTGATCGTTGCCCTGCAGTTCCTGACCGTCGCCCTGCTGCCGCCGGATGCCATTGCCGGGATCGGCCCGGCGATTGCGGCGGCCGTTGTGGTGTTGTTTGCGGTGCTCGGGGCGGGGCTCTATCGGCTCCGCGCTTGGGCGCGCACGGCCACCATCTTTTTGCAGGGCATGAACATCATCGTCCGGCTGCTCATCCTGGTGGGGCATGTGGTGCCCCGCGAGGGCGGCGTGGACTGGATGCTCCTCGGGGTGTCGCTCGTCTCCATGGCGCTCTCGGCGCTCATCCTCCACGAGATCGAGCAGCCCGAGATCCAGATGTTGATGCAGTAGCGGACCCGTTTGATCGTCCACCGGGCGGAGGAGGACCAGTGGTCCTCCTCCGCCCGTCCTTGTTAGTCGCGGTAGATCTCCCCGTTCCGGTAGGCGGCCCAGGCCGTCTCGAACCACACGTCCGTCTCCGGGATCGGCCGCCTATCCACCCACTCGTGGCGCACCTCGCCGTCGGGGCTCGCCACGGTCTCTAGGACCCGGTCACGGAAGGCGGGATCCTCCCGGCTGAACTTCCACTCTGGCCCCGGCATCGGGTGCGGGCTGACGCCGTCGGGGTCCAGGACCATGGAGGAGCCGCGGCTGCCCACGCCGCTCTCGATCGCCTCGGCGATCGCGCTGAGGTACACCGCATGGGCAAAGCACAGCTGCCGGTTGCGCAGCGCCTCCGCGGCCTCCCTCGGCGACGCGTAGGTGCAGCCCTGGGCCTCCAGGCGCCGGTAGTGCGCCCAGGCCTCCTCGACCGCCTCGTGGATCGTCTCCTTGGAGCGGATGTGGGCCCCTGCCCGCGACATGCGCGCCTGGAACTCCTCGCGCTCCTCCTGCCACGACGCGCTCGCCTCGCCGCAGCGGGCTGTCCAGGCCAGCACGTCGGCGACGGCCTGCTCGGCGGCCACCTCGGCCTGGGCTCCGTCCAGCGTCCACTCCTGGTAGCGGTTGGCGATGAACTCTGCCGCCCGGAACGAGCCCACCTGGCCCGCGTTCAGCGCCGAGCCACCGGGCCGGTACACGCCGTGAGAGCCGTTCACCTCGCCCACGGGAAAGAGGTGGCGGATGTTCAGCGACTCCCACCAGTGGTTGCCGGCCAGGCCGCCGTTGTTGTGCTGCGCGCACACGGCGATCTCCAGCGGCTCGCTGGTGATGTCGATGTCGTGATCCGAGTACAGCGTGATGGCGCCCGGATTCATCTGTTCCAGGCGCGCGATCGGCGTCTCCAGGAGCGCCTCCGAGCGGGTCAGGTACTCCCGCGCCTCCTCGCTGAGGTCCTCGAACCGGAACCCCTCGGGGTTCTCGCGGAAATCGAGGAACACCCGCCGGCCCCGGAGCACGTTCTCGATGTACACCAGGATATCGACGATCGAGGAGCCCCCCTCGATCTTGCGCGAGTCGAACGGCCACTGGTAGCCCTTGAGGAAGACCATGGAGTTCATCTCGCCGACGGAGGGGAAATACTCCCGCAGGAACTCCTGCGGACTGCTGACCCCGTCCGCGTCGGTGCTGATGAACCGGGGGATCACCTGCATGTAGGTGCCCGAGACGTTCCAGCGAAAGCCGATGGAGGCCAGGCCGTATTGCGATTCGGGCAGGCTCTGGGCCTTGGCGCCGGCCGCGAGCCCCAGGCCGATCGCGCCGGTGTGCACCTCGGGGTAGACGCTGGTCTTGTACAGCCCGCCCGGCCCGCCGACGGCCAGCACCACGTTCTCGGCCAGGTACACCACCGGCAGCCCGTCCTCGTCCAGCCCCACGGCGCCGGCCGCGCGCTTTTCGTCCCCCTCACCGACGGTTAGGAGGGAGACGATCACCCGCCCCTCATCCAAGGGGATGCCCTGCTGGCGCGCCTGGCGGATCAGCGCCCGGCACATCTCCCGCGACGTGTAGGGGCCGATGGAGGTGGCCCGCTGCCGCGGATCGTGGTCCGTCTTGTAGCCCACGATCTGGCCATAGGCGTCGGTGGGGAAGGGCACCCCGAGGTTCTTGAGGTTCAGGAACGCCCGCGCCGACAGGCTGGCCTCGACGAGGGCCAGGTCCCCGTGCATCGATCCGCCCTCGAAATAGTTGTCCGCCATGGCCCGCGGCGAATCCGCGTCGTCGCCGCACATGGCCAGCTTGTAGTAGGTCTGCTTGTCCGAGCCGGTGTTGATCGAGGTGCCCTTCTGGAGCCCCTCGGTAACCACCAGCACGTCCTCGATCCCCATCGCCCGGAGCTGATTGGCGGCGTTCAGGCCGGCGGCGCCGCTGCCGATCACCAGCGTGTGGACGCGCGTGACGGCCACGTTCGCCTCCCGCTGCCCCGTGCGGACGGTCATGGTCTCGTGTTGCATAGGTCCCCCTTTTCCATCTTCCCGAAAGCCAAGGCAGCTTTCGGGAAGGGTCGCAGCACTATAGCCGCTGAATCGTCACCCCGCCGTCGACGTTCACCACCTGCCCGGTCGAGTAGGCAATGTCGCCGCGGGCCATCATCGCCACGGCCCGGCCAATGTCCTCGGGGAATCCCCAGCGCGACTGCACCAGCAGCCCGCCCTCGATCAGCGCGTCGTATTTGGCCGTCACGCCCGCCGTCATCGGGGTCTTGATGATCCCCGGGCGGATCTCGTACACCGGAATGCCGAACTCGCCCATGCGCGCCGCCCACAGCTGGGTGGCCATGGAGACCCCCGCCTTGGAGATGCAGTACTCGCCCCGGTTCGTGGACACCACGGTGGCCGACATCGAGGAGACGTTCACGATGCAGCCCCGCCAATCGGGATCGGCCTGCTGCTGTTCCACCATCCAGTTCGCCGCGGCCTGGGTGAGAAAGTAGGGGCCCTGCAGGTTGATGCGCATCACCCACTCGAACTCTTCCTCGGTGGCCTCGAGGATGTCGTTCCGCACCCGGGGGCCGACGCCGGCGTTGTTCACCAGCACGTTCAGGGCGCCAAAGCGGTCGCGGGTCGCCTGGAGCGCCTGGGCGCGATCCTCCGGCTTGGTGACGTCGCCGCGGGCGTAGAGGGCCTGCACGCCCAGGGCCTCGATCTCGTTCATGGCGTCGGCGACGACGCTCTCCTCGTGTATATCCATCACCACGATGTCATAGCCCTCGGCGGCCAGCGCCTTGGCGATGCCGTGGCCGATGCCCCTTCCTGCGCCGGTGATGAGCGCGACCTTGCCCATGTTTCCTCCTCGCCTCTCGATGACACGGCCGCTGCGTGGGCGCCTGCGCCACGCGGGCCTGGGAATAGCACATCGCGCCGCCGGAGCGGCGGCGCAGGCGGGAGTATATGGCCCCCCGGGGAGAGCGTCAAGCCCGTTGCCGCGTCCGCAATGCGCAACGTGTGCCCCCTCGGTGTTGGACGGACCTGCCAGATAGACTATAATCAAGAGTCTAGAGTGCCGGTTATCGTCATCCCAGCGAAAGGGTCGCCGCGATGCGCATCGTGCTCACCAATTCCGTCGGCGTCGCCGGC
>JAAZBQ010001006.1 GCA_012513725.1 Chloroflexota bacterium | reverse complement strand
CGGTGCCATCGTACTCGGCAAGGGCGCGCTCGAACCGCTCCCGGGAGGGGATATCCAGGTGGTTGATCGGCTCGTCGAGGAGGAGCAGGTTGCAGCCCTGGAGCACGAGGCCCCCGAGGGCCAGCCGGGCCCGCTCGCCAAAGGAGAGGCTTCCGATGGGCACGAACACCTCCTCGCCGGAAAAGAGATAGTAGTGCAGGAAGGTGCGAGCGTCCGTCTCGGAGAGCGGCGCCACGGCGCGGATGAACTCTAGCGGCGTCTGGTCCCAATCCAGATTGTCCTGCTCCTGGGAGAGGTAGCCGATGCGGACGTTGGCGCCCACCCGCAGGTTGCCCTCGCTGGGCGCCTCCTCGCCGACGATCAGGCGCAGGAGCGTCGTCTTGCCGGTACCGTTGGCCCCCAGGAGGGCGATCCGCTCGCCCCGCCGCAGGATCAGGTTCACGTCGCGAAAGAGAACGTGATCGCCATAACGCTTGCCGAGGTCCTCGAGGATCAGCACATCCTGGCCGCTGGGCGGGGTCTCCAGGAACTCGAGCTTCATCTCATAGTGGAGGGCCGGCTTTTCGATATAGTCCTCCGACTCGATCAGCCGCTCGATGCGCTTCTGGCGGACCACGCCCTCTCGGGCCACCTTCCTGGCCCGCTTGCGGTAATGAAAGTCGATCGTCTCGTGCTCGATCCGTCGCGCCTTGGCGCGGGCCGCATCGGCGGCCGCCTGGAGGCGGGCAATGCGCGTCTGCTGTTCGAGGTAGGCGCGGCGGGTCTTTTCCTCCTCGGTCGCCCGGGCCTCGGCATAGTCGGTGTAGGTGCCGGGGTAAGCGGTGAGGGTGTGGGTGTAAGCATCCAGGGCCAACACGCCGTTCACCAGCCGGTCGAGAAAGGTGCGGTCGTGGGAGACCACCAGGAGGCCGCCATCGTGCCCGCCCAAGTACTCCTCCAGCCACTCCAGGGCGGTGATATCCAGGTGGTTGGTGGGCTCGTCGAGGATGAGGAGCTCCGGGTTGCCCAGGAGGAGCCGCGCCAGCCCCAGGCGGGTCTTTTGCCCACCGCTGAGTTGGCCGACGGGCGTATCCGGCGCGACATAGTCGAGGGCCAGGCCGGCCAAGACGCGTTCCACGTCGTGGTCGGGGAGCGCGGCGCCGGGCTGCGAGAGGCGATCCAGCGCCGCGGTATAGGCGCGCTCCAGGGCCGGCCGCTGCGCATCGCCGGCGGTGGCCATTTCCTGCGCCAGGCGCTCGACGCGGGCCGCCAGCCCCTCGGTGGTCAGGAACTCGACGCCGGAGACGGCGTCGCGCACCGTGGTGACGTGGTCAAGGGCCAGGGCTTGGGGCAGATAGCCGATCCTGTTGCGGGGCGCTGCCAAGCGGACGCTTCCCGAATCCGGCGGCTCCTCACCCATCAGGATGCGCAGGAGCGTGGTCTTGCCGGAACCGTTGGGACCGATCAGGGCGAAGCGGTCGCCCCGGTTCAGGGTAAAGGAGATGCGATCGAGGACCTGGGTGTCCCCGTAGGTTTTGCTGACATCGGATACTTGAAGCATGCACGACACTCCATCTCGTTGGGCGCAGCCAAGGGCTGCCAGGCCATTACCGCTTTTCCACCGAAACCAACGAGCCGAGTGTTGCCGGACATGGTATACTCCTCTTGTGCATGCAAACCGTTGGTTATGATACCCCGGAACGGCCCGTCGACCAAACCCATCGCACCCCAGCCCAGGAGGTTGCATGGCATCAACCGGCGCAGCACTGTCCCGCCGCACCAAGATCTTTTACGGCGTCGGCGACACGGGGTTCTCGCTGACCGGCACCCTGATCGGCGTGTATTTCCTCCTGTTCCTCACCGACGTGGTGGGCCTGCGCCCGGGGCTGGCCGGCTTGGCGATCCTCATCGCCAAGCAATGGGACTGGATCAACGACCCCTTGGTGGGCTATCTCTCCGACCGCACCCGCACGCGCTGGGGGCGCCGGAGGCCCTTTTTGCTGTTCGGCGCCATCCCCTTTGCAGCGATCTTTTGCCTGATGTGGTGGCGCCCGCCGATCGCCAGCCAGACCGGGCTGGCCGTGTACTATGG
>JAAZBQ010001005.1 GCA_012513725.1 Chloroflexota bacterium | reverse complement strand
CGTCCTGGTCGCCGTAGACGGCCCCCGAGGAGGTGAACACCAGCCGCTTGACCTGCGCGTCGCGGGCAGCGGTGAGCAGGCTGACGGTGCCGCCGACGTTCGTGTCGTTATATTCGACGGGATACAGCACCGACTCGGGCACGCTCACCCGGGCGGCGAGATGGTACACGCAGTCCACGCCGCTGAGGAGCGACCAGAGCTTGGGCACGTCGCGGATGTCGCCGGAGGAAAAGACGACGCGCTCGTCCAGGCGCCCGCGGTCGCCGGCGCTCAGGTCGTCGACGACGCGCACGTGGTGGCCGTCGGCTGCCAGTCGGTTCGCAAGGGCCGAGCCGATGAACCCGGCGCCGCCGGTGATGAGTGCCTTCATGTGATCGCCATTCCCCCTGTGCTGTGATCCAAGGTCGGGCCATTATAGCGTTGCGGTGGGGCGACTGTCAACGCGCGCTGGCCTCATACGCATTACTAGAACGTAGAAAACCATCTACGCGCGATGTGCAGGTGGATCCCCTCGCCGGGGTCGACGATCCGGGGGCGGGCTGCGCGACAGACCCCGGGACGGGGGCCCCACTCTCGGAGGACGTGCCGTGGCAACACTGATCGAACGAGTCGGCAACATCCACATCCACACCGAGTATTCCGACGGCACGGGCACCCACGCGGACGTCGCTGACGCCGCGGCCGAGGCGGGCCTCGATTTCATCGTGATCACCGACCACAACGTCTATCCGCCGGAGCAGGAGGGCTGGCGTTCCCGGGTCCTCGTGCTGGTGGGCGAGGAGATCCACGACCCCGAGGCGCCGCACGTCAACCACCTCCTGGTACTCGGGGCCCGGGCGGATCTCGCGCATCTCTCCGGCGATACTCAGGCGCTCCTCGATGCGGCGGCGGCGCGGGATGGGCTGGCGTTCCTCGCCCACCCCTACGAGCGGGCTGGGCAGGCCGTCGGCGAGGGCGCCATCAACTGGGTGGCGTGGGGCGTCCACGGCTATACGGGGCTCGAGATCTGGAACTACATGTCCGAGTTCAAGGGGCTCCTGAGCAGTCGGCTGGTCGCCCTGGCGCTTGCTTACCTGCCGCGCCTGGGCATCCGCGGCCCGTTCCCCGAGACGCTCCAGCAGTGGGACGCGCTGCTGGCCCGCGGCGAGGTGGTGTTCGGCATTGGGGGCGCCGACGCCCACGCTCAAGAGTACGCCATGGGGCCCCTGCGCCGGCGGGTGTTCGGCTACCGGCATCTTTTCCGCGCGGTCAATACCCACATCCTCGTTCCGGAAGAGTGGACCGGGTTGCTCACCCACGATGGCGTTCTGGTGTACGAGGCGCTTGCCGCTGGGCGCGCGTTCGTCGCCTATGACGGGCTGGCCGACGCCCGGGGGTTCCGCTTTACCGCCGAAGACGACGTCGATTCCCGGCCGATGGGCAGCACGGTGCCGGCCTGGCGAGGGCTGGCCCTGCGCGTCGAGGCGCCACACCCCGCCTACTTGCGCATCATCCGCCACGGCGAGGTGGTTGCGGAGGCCGAGGGGCGGACGCTGGTGCACCCCAACCCCCTGCCCGGGGCTTACCGGGCCGAGGCGCACCTGCGCCACGCCCTGCGGCCGAGGGGCTGGATCTTTTCGAACCCCATCTTTGTCCGACCGGCGCCCGAACATCGCGTAGACACGCACGCCGAGCCGACGGCGTGACGCACGTTCTACTGACTGGCGTGACCGGCCCGGTGTACCCGACGTACGTCCGGTGCCGTGCATGGTATGCATGAGGAGGGGGATGTGAGCACGTTATGGGATGCAGGATCCGTTCCCACGTGGCAGGACCGCCTGGGCAGGGCGCTGATGGTCCTGGCCTCGGTGGGGGCGCTCGCCGCCTTTGCCTCCAGCATCGGCGCCGTGCGATCCGCCTCGGATACCGGGGTCTGGGTCGAGACGTGGCGCATGTTCGGGTTCGTCGTCTTTGCCGGGCTGTTTGCGCTCCTGGTGCTGAGGCCCAGGCTTTCTGCAGGCGTGTGGGAGTTGGTGTTCTTTCACAAGGCGGCCATGGCCATCTCGGCCGCCCTCATGCCCGGCGCCCGCGAGGCCGCCTCGGCGGGAGCGATTGATGCCGTCCTAGCCGCCGTGATCGCTGTGGCCTATCTGTGCACGCGAGGCTGGTGGTCGTGGCGGGTTCGGTCCGATCGGTGAACCCGCCGAGGCCGTCGCCAAGGCGCCGCCGGTCGCGGCCGGACGCGGTAGCAGGCCGCGGCCTCCGTAGGACGTGTTCCCTGAACACGAGGAGCGTCCGTCGTGAGCACCGAGACGATCTACAACTATCGCCGGGCCGATGACCAGACCATCACCGGGGGCCAGCCGGATGCTGCGCAGCTCGCGGCAGCCGCCGCCGAGGGCGTGCGCGCCGTCATCAACCTGGCGCCTGACGATCCGCAGCGCTCTTTGCCCGACGAGGCAGGCCTGGTGCAGTCGTTGGGCATGGCCTACTATTACGTCCCCGTCGACTGGAATGCCCCCCGGGAGGAGGACTATGCGGCCTTTGAGGCCGCCATGGCGGCGCGCCCGCCGGGCAGGGTCCTCATCCACTGCGCCGCGAACTATCGGGCGACCGCGTTCTTTGCCCTGTACGCGATGAGGCAGCGGGGGTGGTCTGCCGCGGAGGCCGAGGCGTTCCGGGCCTCGGTGTGGCGCGGGAGTGACTACCCGGTCTGGGAGGCGTTCATCGCCCGGATGCGCGCCCGCATCGAAGGGCTAGGCGCCGCGGGCGAGGCCTAGCGTGCACGGCCGGCTGCCGACCGCCGCGCCACATCTCCCACCCGTTCGCCTTTCCCCGCTCCCTGGCCGCCGAGGGCATCGTATGGCCGACCCCACCACACCACCGTTCCCCCTTTCGCGAACAACCGTGCTATAATGGGAGTGTTCGCACGGCCAAGGTGGGGGAAGTGCCATGCCAGAGTTCCGACTCGTGTCCGATTTTGTGCCGACGGGCGATCAGCCCGACGCCATTGCCAAACTGATAGATGGTGTCCAGGAAGGCCACCGCTACCAGACGCTCCTGGGGGTCACGGGCTCCGGCAAGACCTATGTGATGGCCAAGGTCATCGAGGCGCTGCAGCGCCCCTCGCTGATCATCGCCCACAACAAGACGCTGGCGGCCCAGCTCTACTCCGAGTTCAAGGAGTTCTTTCCCGAGAACGCCGTCGAGTACTTTGTATCCTACTATGACTATTACCAGCCCGAGGCGTACCTGCCCCGCACCGACACGTACATCGAAAAGGACGCCCAGATCAACGACGAGATCGACCGGCTGCGCCTCTCGGCGACCTCCTCCCTCTTTTCCCGGCGGGACGTCGTCATCGTGGCGTCCGTATCGTGCATCTATGGCCTGGGCGACCCGGAGGAGTACGGGCGGGTAGTCATCAACCTGCGGCGGGGCGAGGCGCATAACCGGGAACGGCTCCTGCGGCATTTGGTTTCCATCCTCTACGAGCGCAACGACGCCGTCCTCTCGGCGGGCAAGTTCCGCGTGCGTGGCGACACCGTCGAGGTGATGCCGGCCTACGGTCAGACAGCCTACCGCATCGAGTTCTGGGGCGACGAGATCGAACGGATCGTGGAGGTCGACGCGCTCACCGGCGAGGTGCTCCAGGAGCACACCAGCATCGACATCTTTCCCGCCAAGCACTTTATCACCGCCCAGGAAAAGCTAGTCAAGGCGTTGGCCCTCATCGAGGAGGAGTTGGAGGAGCAGTTGACCCTCCTGCGCAGCCAGGAAAAGCTCCTGGAGGCCCAGCGCCTGGAGCAGCGCACCCGCTACGACATGGAGATGCTGCGCGAGGTGGGCTACTGCTCGGGGATCGAGAACTATTCCCGGCACCTGACCCAGCGTGCGGCGGGAGAGCCCCCCTGGACGCTCTTGGACTACTTTCCGCCGGACCTGATGGTGTTCATCGACGAGTCGCACATGACCGTGCCGCAGGTGCGGGGCATGTACAACGGCGACCGGGCGCGCAAGGATGTTCTCGTGCAGTACGGCTTTCGGTTGCCCTCGGCGATGGACAACCGCCCGTTGACCTTTGACGAGTTCGAGGATCACATCAACCAGTGCGTGTTCGTCTCGGCGACGCCAGCGGAATACGAACGCACCGTCAGCGCCCAGGTCGTCGAGCAGATCATCCGGCCAACCGGACTCGTGGACCCGGAGGTCATCGTGCGCCCCACCAAGGGCCAGATCGACGACCTGATCGCCATGCTCCGGGGGCGCATCGAGCGCGGGGAGCGCGCCTTGGTGACCACGCTAACCAAGCGGATGGCCGAGGACCTCTCCGAGTACCTCCGCGAGGCGGGGTTCAACGTCCACTATTTGCACTCCGAGGTGGTGACCCTGGAGCGGGTCGAGATCCTGAACGACTTGCGCTCCGGCATCTATGACGTGGTAGTGGGCGTGAACCTCCTCCGCGAGGGGCTGGATCTCCCCGAGGTATCGCTGGTGGCCATCCTGGATGCCGATAAGGAGGGGTTCCTGCGCTCCACGAGCGCCCTCATCCAGACCATCGGCCGCGCCGCGCGCCACGTGTCGGGCCAGGTGGTGATGTACGCCGACAACATGACGGACTCCATGCGGCGGGCCATCGACGAGACGAACCG
>JAAZBQ010000021.1 GCA_012513725.1 Chloroflexota bacterium | reverse complement strand
TGCGCACCACGGCGGCCACCTCGTCGGCGGCGCGGTCGAACGCCTCGGCGACCAGGGCCTCCTCGGCGGCCTCGCAGTGGCCCACGACGTCTGCCGCCCGCGCGGCGCAGGCCCCCAGGTGCTCCTCGAGCCCCGCAGGCAGCCCCGGGAGGCGGCGGGCGACGTCCAGCGCCGCGGCGATCCGCGTGTACCAAGCGTGCTGTTGCACCCAATCGTGCGCAGGGGAGGCGTTCAGCCCCGTCAGCGCCTGGCGCAGATCGCGGTGCACCCGCCCCACGACGGTAGTCGGCGTTCGCGACGCGTTGCCGTGAGAGTTGCCCCCCGCGCCCGAATCCCGCTTGCCGGCATCGCGCAGATCGGCCAGGTCGCGCACGATGCCCCGCAGCTCGTGGCGCAACACGTAGCGATCGGTGAGCGCCAACAGGGTGCGCAGCGGCTCCACGGTGGTATCCAGCGCCTCGGGCGGCACGCTCAGGTAGGCGTCTACCGCCTCTTCGGGGTGCCTATCCACCAGAGACTTGGCCGCCTTGGCCCAGGCCCGCTCGGTGGCCTCGTCGCGGCCGGTGCGGTGCGCGTCCACCAGCTTGGCGGCTGCCAGGAGCAACCCCGGGGCGCTATCCGCCGGCGCCTGGTGGCCGAACGTCCGCGAGAGCACCTCGACGGCGTCCAGCCACGACTCGGCCTTGATGTAGGCGCTGCCGAGCTGCATGGCGGCCGCCTCGCGGCGCTCCCGGCGAATGCGGGCCAGGGCTTCCTGGCGCCGTACGATATCGTCGTCAACGGGGGCCAGGGCCGCGAGTTCCTGGAGCACCTCTTCCGCGCGCGCCAGCGCCTCGGGGCTGGCTTCCTCCAGCATCTCGTCCACCTGCCCCAGGGGACCGGCGAGGTACTCGCGGAAGCGGGCCTGGCAGGCCTCTAGATCGTCGCGCAACTCTACGGCGCGCGAGTAGGCAGCCTGGGGCGGGCTGGCCTGGCTCCCGATGCGCGCCAGTTCGTCGCGGACCACCGGAAAGACGTCGGCCAGCGCCTCCTGCCAGAAGGCTAGGTCGGGCCGATCGGCGTCCAGGGCCTGTCGCCCAGTGAGCAGGCAGTACATCACGTCGGCAAACTGCTCGACGTCGTCCTGGAACGAAAAGGAGGCCCAGTCGGGGCTGGAGGTGAACTTGGCGTTGCCCCAGTCGATGACCTTCAGGTTGCGCGCCTGCTCGTTCCAGTACAGGTGCTTGACGTCCACATCGTTGTTGATCAGCCCCTGCAGGTGGGCCTCGGCAAGGACCCGGGCCAGCTGCACCAGCATGGTCAGCAGCGTGCCGATGGGCAGCGAACGCCCCTCATACGAGGCCTCCTGCAGCATGGCCGCGACCGGCTCACCATCCGCCCACTCGATCACCAGATAGCGGTAGGCCCCGGGGCCGTTGCCCACCCGGCCGCTGTGCAGCATCCGGCAGATGTGCGGCAGGGCATCGAGCCGCTCGAGGGCCTGGGCCTCCAGGTTCAGCAACTGCTCCTTGTAGGCCCGCACCTCGGGACCCTGGTACGGATCGGGGTGCTTGATGACCACGCGGAGGTCGTCGTGCAAGGTGTCGTACGCCTCGCGCACCACGCCGACGGCGCCCTCCCAGCGGCCATCTCCCAGGCGGTACCGCCCGTCAAAGAGGCTGGCGCTGGTATTCTGCGTATGCAGACGGCTCAACTCGGGCATCTGGTTCCTTTGGCTCCCTGCTGGGATCGTCAGCGGTAGCGATACAGGATGGATGACGACGTCACGCGCCAGCCTCTGGGTGCGGCCGGCAGGAGGAGCAGGCCCACTGGCGTGGCAGCGCCCATGGGGGCGAGGAGCAGCGCTCGGCGCGGCGCCACGCTGCCGCGTGCGCACATTTTACCATAATACGGCGAGGGCCCGCGGGTGTCAATCCCGCCGGCGACGCAATCCCCCACCGTTGGGCGTTCAGGACGACCAATCGGGCCGCAGCCGCTGGCGACCCGACAGGAAGCGCTCGGCGGCCATGGCGGCCTTGGCCCCGTCCGCGGCCGAGATGACCACCTGCTTGACGTGGGTGCAGAGCACGTCGCCCACCGCAAACACCCCGGGGATGGCGGTCTCCATCATCTCCCCCACCTCCAGGCAGCCGGCGTCCGTGGTGGGCAGCTCGCCGTAGAGGAAATCGGTGATGGGGCGGTTGCCCTGCAGATAGACAAAGGCGGCGGATACCTCCAGCACATAGCCGTCCCCGTCTCCAGAACCCACGTGGAGGCCCTCCACCTCCGCCTCGCCCAGCACCTCGCGGACCCGGTGCCCGAGGCGGATCTCCAGGTTCTCCGCGGCCTCTGCCTGGGCCACGACCTCCGGGCCGGCCTGGAGGTCGGACGTCTGCGCCAGGAGGTACACGTGGCTGGCCAAACGGGTCAGGTACAGCGCCTCCTCGAGGGCCTCGTCGTGGTTGCCGATCACGGCCACGGGCTGCCCCCGGAAAAAGGCCCCGTCGCACGTGGCGCAATAGGAGACGCCCCGCCCCAGCAGGCGCTCCTCGCCGGGCACCGTGTGCACGCGGCCCATCGACCCCGTGGCGATGATGACCGTCCGCCCGCGGTAGACGCCCCGCCCGGTGTGGGCCTCCTTGACCGGCGGCGTCAGGATGGTCATCAGGACCTTTTCCTGCATGAGGTGGGCGCCGGCTTCTTGGGCCTGCTGGCGCATCGTGGCGACGAGGTCCGCTCCCGCCACCGTGCCCGGCACGCCGGGATAGTTCGCAATGTGCCCGGCCAGCCCCGCGGCCCCGGTGGTGAGCCCCTTGTCCAGCACTAGGGTGCTGAGGCCCGCCCGGGCCGCGTACAGGGCGGCAGTGGCCCCCGCGGGCCCCCCGCCGATGACGATCACGTCGTAGGTCTCCGTCTCTGCGGCCGGGACGGCGTTCTCTTCAGACATCGTGTGCACCTCCATGGTCCGACCTGCGCGAGGGGATGGCGCCGTGAGGCCAGGGGGACAGGAGCATGAGGCAGGGCGACATCGCACGCGAGACGCGCCGGACGCCGCGCCGTGCGGGTCGGGATGGAAGGTAGTGTGCAGTGGGTTGCATGCCGAACGGCTCCGGGTGGGCGCAACTCCCACGGGATGGTAACATGCTGACCTGGCCTATGGTACGGATGGAAGGCGTTGCGGTCAAACGGCACGCACGGGCCTCCACCCCGGAGGTTCTGCGGCACCCTGGAAAGGACGATACGATGGACACCTACACGGAACCCGCCCGGCAGATCCCCGTGGTCCGCGATGTAGACGTCGTGGTGGTGGGTGGAGGGCCCGCTGGCCTGGCCGCCGCCATCGCCGCGGCCAGGAGCGGCGCGCGCACCGTCCTCGTCGAGCGCTTTGGCTACCTGGGCGGCACCGCCACCGCCTCACTAATGGCCTGCATCAACGGCTTTCGCAACCAGGTGGAGCCGGACGCTACCCAGACGGTCCGCGGCATCGCCGAGGAACTCGTGCTGCGCCTTCAGGAGAGCGGCGGCCTGGGTCGCAGCCCCTACCCACAAAAGGCCTACCCCACGCTCCCGGGGCAGATGGAGTACTCGTACGCCATCGACACCGAGCGCTTCAAGCACGTGGCCCTCAAGATGTGCGTCGAGGCGGGCGTCGAGCTGTTCCTGCACACCTGGTTCGCCGACGCCATCGTCGAGGAGGGCGTGCTGTGGGGCGTCATCGTGGAGAACAAGTCGGGCCGCCAGGTGCTGCGCGCCCGCACGTTCGTCGACGCCTCCGGCGACGGCGACCTGGCCGCCCGGGCCGGGGCGCCGTTCTGGCAGACGGCCGGCGATGCGGCGCCCCGCCTGACCGACGCGTTGATGTACCGCATCGCCTTTGGCGAGAACCGCCCGCCGGCGCCCTATGCGTGCGATTTCGGCACGCACGCCGTGGTCTGGGGGCCGGGGGTGGGCGCCATCGACGGCGTCGACGCCGAGGCCCTCTCCCGCGCCGAGGTGCAGGCGCGCCTGGCCGTGTACGACGACCTGGCGGCCAAGCAGGCCCGCGACCCCGCGCTGGCCGGCGCTCGCATCATCGAGACCCCCCCGCTCCTGGGCATCCGCCAGACCCGCTTTATCGCCGGGGACTATACCCTCACCGCCGAGGACGCCCTGGAGGGGCGGCGGTTCGACGACGTGGTGGCCATCAGTTCCTGCGCCATCATTCACTACTATGGCTACCGCCGCTACCTGACCCACGAGGGCTATGACATCCCCTACCGCTGCCTCCTTCCCCAGGGGGTGGAGGGTCTCCTGGTGGCCGGGCGCTGCATCTCGAGTGAGCAAGAACCCTACGAGTCGCACCGGGCCATGATCCCGATCATGGCCATCGGGCAGGCGGCCGGCGCCGCCGCCGCCCTGGCTGCCGAGGGGGGCGTGCCTCCGCGCGGGCTGGACGTCCGCGCCCTGCAAGATACCCTGATCGCCCAGGGCGCCGAGCTGCGCCGCGCGCCGTCGGCGGGGGGAGGAGGCTAATCCTGCGGGAGCGTGTAGCGGTCCAGCGCGTCGTGGGCCTCGCGGCGGCCGCGCCAGCCCTCCACCTCGGTGGGCTTGTCCTCCAGCAGCTTGTAGGTGTTGAAAAAGTTCTCGATCTCCACCAGCCAGTGGGGGCCCAGATCCGATAGATCGCGAACGTTGTCAAAGCGCGGATCGACGACCGGCACGGCGAGGATCTTTTCGTCGATGCCGGCCTCGTCGCGCATCAGCAGCACGCCGATCGGCCGCACCCGCAACCGGCAGCCCGGGAAGGTCGGCTCCTCGACGATGATCAGTACGTCCAGCGGGTCGCCATCGGCCGCCATGGTGTGGGGCACAAAGCCATAGTCGGTGGGATAGTGCACGGAAGAGTACAGCACCCGGTCCAGGTAGATGGTGTGCGTCTCGTGATCCATCTCGTACTTGTTGCGGCTGCCGCGGGGAATCTCGACGATCACCTCGATCGTTCGGGAGTCATCCATCGTTCGCCTCCACATCACCCCCCGGCGCCGAGAGCGGTAGCCACACGCTGAACGTGGTCCCCTGCCCCGGCGCGCTCTCCACGGTGATGTGCCCCCCGTGCTGCTGCACGATCCCGTGGCTGACGTACAGTCCCAGCCCCAGCCCCGACGGCTTGGTGCTGTAGAAGGATTCAAAGACACGGGGCAGGTCCTCTGGCGCGATCCCGGCGCCCGTATCGCTGAAATCGAGACGTACGCCGTCGGCGGCCCCGTTGTGCCCCGGGGTGCGCACCGCGCGCACCCGCAGCACGCCGCCCCCTGGCATCGCCTCGATGCCGTTCAGGATCAGGTTCAGGAACACCTGCTGCATCTGGTCTGCCGCCAGTGGCACCCGGGGGAGGTCCTCCGCCACCTCCAGGTGCACCGCCACCTCATGCGACTTGGCCTGCTGCCGGGTCAGGAGCAGGGAGGACTCGAGCAGCTCCCGGAGATCCGTCGGCCGCCGCTCCGCCGGCTCCGATCTCCGGTGCAGGTCGCGCAGTTGCCGGACGATGTTAGAGGCGCGCACGATCTCCTCCTCGGCCACCTGCAGGAGGCGTAGGTCTTCCGACTGGCCGGCCATCCCGTCGCGCAACACGCTCAGCACGCTGAGGATCGACTGCAGCGGGTTGCCGATCTCGTGGGCAAAAGACGCCGCCAGGCGGCCGGTCACGGCCAGTTTTTCCGCCTGCAGGAGGGCGGCCTGCGTCTCCCGCTGCGCGGTGACGTCCTCCAGCATGCGCACGGCGTAGCGCGGCACGCCCGCCGGGTCGCGGATCAGCGAGACCATCACGCGCACCCGCAGGGGCCGGCCATCTCGGTGCCTGAGGCTCCGCTCCAGCCGGTACGACTGGCGCGCCCCGGCCAGCAGTTCGCCGTACAGGGCAGCCTCCTGGGCGGGGGCATCCTGGGATCCGTCCTCCCCGGCGGCGTGACGCTCGAACAGTGCGTCGTACGTCAGCCCGGTCAGTTCCTCGGGTAGGTATCCCAGCATCGCCTGCAGGGCGGGGTTGGTCTGGGTAATGCGCCCCTGCGGGTCGGTGAGAGCGATGCCCAGGGCGGCCTCCTCAAAGATGGCCCGGAAGCGCGCCTCACTAGCCTGCAGCTCGCTCGTACGCTGGGCGACGCGCTCCTCGAGGATCTCGTTCAGCGCCTGGAGCTCCCGCTCCGCCCGCTTGCGCGCGGTGATATCCACGTGCACCGCCACGGCGCCCACCACCTGCTCCTGCTCGTCGCGGATCGGCACGGCATAGTTCAGCAGGGTCCGAGGCTCTCCGCCCACGACGA
>JAAZBQ010001004.1 GCA_012513725.1 Chloroflexota bacterium | reverse complement strand
TGGCCCCCACACAGAGCACACCAACGAAGCCGGGTAGCGGCTAGCTGCTTTTGGCCTCCTGGACCTTGGCCATCATCGCCAGCACCCGGAGATGGGTTTGGCGCATGTCGCGGATGGCCGCCTCCAGACCGGCCAACTGGACGGCCTGCATCTCGACCAACAGGGTGAGGGCGTCTTCCACGGTCGGAACGTCCACCGGGGGCGGGGGAACCATCGCCTCCAGCGGGTCTACAGCGGGCGGCAACGGCGCAAACAGGGCCTCAAACGAATCGTTGGGGATAGCGGCGGCCACTTGCTGTGTTCTCCTTCATTGGTGAATGGGTACGAAACCGGATAGATGTGCCCGCAACTGCGTAAATATTGTAGCGGGCACCGGGGAGACTGTCAATTTGGGGCAACCTTTCGCACACTATGAGCAACAGGGGGCAGGACGTTGACCAGACCGCTACGTGCACTCTTGTACGCCGCCGTGTCCACGCCGGGGCAGTACCGCGACGAGGTGTCGGTGCCCGACCAACTGGCACAAGGACGCGCCCTTTGCGCGGCCCGGAACTGGCCGGTGGTGGGGGAGATCGTGATCCCTGGCTTTTCCCGGAACTATGATTTTCTGGACGAACTGCGGGCCGACTGCCCGGAGTACGACGCCTTTGTCCGCAAGATCGATGCCGCCGCCATGGACGTGGTCGTGGCCCGGGACTATGACCGGCTATGGCGCACGGCGGCGCTCCAGAGCCAGGTGTCCGCCCGTTGTCGGCGGAGCGGGGTGCAGATATACTCCCTGAACCAGCCCGTGGAGCCCTCTGATCCGGAGGGCCTGGGCCGCGACACGAACGATGCTCGCCTGGTGATGGAGGCCATGGGGGGCGTGTTCGCCGAGATCGACAACCGGACGCGGGTGCGCAGGATGCACGCCGGGAAGGTGGCCAGGGTGCGGAATGAGGGGCTGCCCATCACGGGCTGGGCGCCCTACGGCTACCGGCTGGAGAACCACAAGAGCATCTGGATCGTCGATGAGGCCGAGGCGCACTGGGTACGCTACATCTTCCGCCGGCGCCTGGAGGGGGCGGGCGCCCCGACGATTGCTCGGGAACTGATGGCGCGGGGGGTGCGTTCGCCGGGCGGAGCACGCGCCCCCCAGGGCGCCGAGTTCTGGCATACCAGGACGCTGCTCAACATCCTGGCCAACCCGGCCTACTACGGCGGCGTGCGCTGGGGCAGTGCATTCAACCCCCAGGGCGCCCACGAGCCGATCATCGACCGGGCGGACTGGGAGCGCGTCCAGGAACTGGGGCGCACCCGGTTCCCCCGGTACACCAAGATGCCCGACCCTGCGCGGGAGGAACTGGTAGGGATTGTGCGCTGCGGGCACTGCGGGTACGCCATGAAGGTACGGCGTGACTATCCCACCAGGGGGCCGCACGGGAAAACCCGCCGCGACCTCAGTCGCCCGTTCCACGTGGTCTCCTGCGCCAGGGCGATCGAGTACCCGGCCGATTGCGCGGCCACGCACACCCATCGCTTGGCGGACGTGCTGGGATGGCTCATCCCCCAGGTGCAGGAG
>JAAZBQ010000198.1 GCA_012513725.1 Chloroflexota bacterium | reverse complement strand
GGGGAGACCGTGTCGTTCGAGATGGAAGGCCTCGAGCCGGCCGGCTCCATGTACGAGGATGCCATGATCATGGTGGCCGACTACTGGAGCAGGGTGGGCGTCAAGGCGGTCTACAAGTACGTCGAGCGCTCGCTGTACGAGGAGCACCAGCAGGCCAACGATATGCACGTGGGCACCTGGTCGGCCGACCGGGCGGACTTTCCGCTCATCGACCCCGGCATCTTCCTGGGCACCAACACCCAGCGGCCGTGGGCCTGCGCTTGGGGCAAGTGGCGCAACGATCCCACCGATCCGAACGCCGAGGAGCCGCCCGAGGGGCACTTTATCACCAAGATGTGGGACATCTGGGATCAGTGCAGCATCGAGGCGGACTATGAGACGCGCCGCCGGCTCTTCTGGGACATCCTGGACATCTGGAAGGAAGAGATCCCCATGCCGACCTTCCTCGGCGAGTGGCCCTCTTTCGTCATCCAGAAGAACACTCTGCGCAACTACGTAGAGGGCTATATGAACTCCTGGCTGTCCCACGGCAAGTCGTTCCTGAACTCCTCGACCCTCTTCTGGGAGGATCCGGAGAACCACACGTACGAGCTCTAGATCGCGCGCGCTTCCCTTCCCGAAGGGTTCCCTCCCTTCGGGAAGGTTCCAGAACGCCAAGGTCTCGACAACTTCCCGAGGGCTGCCCTCGGGAAGTTGTGTTTGACGGGCGGACCGGCGGGTGCTACCTTGGGGCCGTCGCCGCCCACCCATCGATCCGGAGCATCACGCCCCATGCCTATCCGCCCCGAGACCCTGGCCCAAGCCGCCAACGCCATCCGCCGGCGCAACCTGCGCATGCTCCACGAGGCCGGCCTCGGCCACACCGGCGCCGACCTCTCGGCGGCGGATATCCTCGCCACGCTGTACCTCGCCGTGCTCCGGGTGGACCCCGCTCACCCGCGGGATCCCGAGCGCGACCGCCTAATCCTCTCCAAGGGGCACGCCTCCGGGGCGCTGTACACCACACTGGCCCACGCGGGTTTCCTGCCGGACGAGGAACTGGGCACCTTTGCGCGACCCGGCTCGCGCCTGGGCGGGCATCCCGACCGCAACCTGCTCCCCGGTGTGGAGGCGAACACCGGCCCCCTCGGCCACGGTCTGCCCATCGGCGTCGGCTGCGCCCTGGCAGCCAAGACCACCGGAGCCGCCTGGCGCACCTACGTCCTTACCGGCGACGGCGAACTCCAGGAGGGCTCCAACTGGGAGGCCGCAATGGCCGCCGCCCACTTTCGGCTGGACAACCTGGCCGTCATCGTGGATCGCAACGGCCTGCAACTGGCCGACGCCACCGAGCGCACCATGGCGCTGGAACCCCTCCCGGACAAATGGCGCGCCTTTGGTTGGGCCGTCCGCGAGGTGGACGGACACGACCACGCCGCGCTCCTGGCGGCCTTTGACGCGCTCCCCTTTGAGGCGGGGCAGCCATCGTGCGTCATCGCCCACACCCACAAGGGGCGCGGGGTCTCCTTTATCGAGGACAACCCCGCCTGGCACCACCGGGTGCCCGACGCCGATGAACTCGCGGCCGCCCTCGCCGAGCTGGAGGCGGCGCAACCATGAGCGAATCGACACCCGCCCTCTACGATTGCCGCGTGGCCTATGCAGAAGCCCTTGTCGCGCTAGCGGAACAGGATCCGCGCATCGTCGTCGTGCTGAACGACTCTCTCGGTTCGGGCAAGATGGGCGACTTTGCGCGGCGGTTCCCAAAACGCCTGTTCAACGTCGGCATCGCCGAGCAGGACATGGTGGGCATCGCCGCAGGCCTGGCCAACGGCGGGCTACGGCCAGTGGTCTCCAGCGCCTCCTGCTTTCTCACCGGGAGGGCCCTGGAGCAGATCAAGGCCGACGTCGCCTATTCCCGCGC
>JAAZBQ010001003.1 GCA_012513725.1 Chloroflexota bacterium | reverse complement strand
GGGTCTTGCCCACTGCATCCGCCCGACTAGAATGGGGGCCAGGAGGGCGCGACGAGATGCCCATGCGTGGTACGATGCGAACCTGGGGTGCAGCGCTGCGCCGCCTGCGCTGGAAGATGACCCTGTCGTACACCATCGTGACGGTCGGGGCGCTCCTGCTCGTCGAGATCCTGGTGCTCGGCGGGCTGGGGCTGTTCACCTGGAACATCATCCGGCACAGCGACACCCTGCCCCTGGCCATGGAGCAGCAACTCCTGCAGCAGGCGGCGCCGATCCTGCGGCCCCACCTGGAGCAGTCGCCGCCCGACGCCGCGGCGGTGCGCTCGGTCCTGTCGCTGTTTGACACGGCCGAGGTGCGCGGGGGCGAAGAAGGCGGCGTGCAGTTCTCGCTGGGGAACATGCCCGATAGCGCCTGGCTAGTCGTCATCGACCGGGAGGGCACCCTCCTGGCCGCCAGCGGCACGCGGTTCCGCGGCGGTGAAGGCGAGCCCCTGGAGACCTCGCTGCCGGGCGTCGGATCCCTGGTGCAGGGCGCCCTGCGGGCCGGCCTACTGGAGGAACGCTACCGGATCGACGGCGGCGAGATGGTGCTCCTGACGCCGGTGACCGACGAGGCCGGCGAGGAGGTCCTGGGGGCCATCGGCATGGTGTTCCCCCTGCCGGTCATCGACCTGGGCATCGTGCGGCAGATGGTGCCGTTGATCCTCGGGAGCCTGGTGGTGTTCACCCTCCTGGCCGGCGTAGCGGGCACGGTGTTCGGATACCTCACCTCCCGCGGCATGGTCCGCCGGCTGGGGGCCCTAGCCGATGCCACCGGCGCCTGGAGCCGCGGGGATTTCACTGCCCAAGTGCGCGACCATGCCGGCGACGAGGTGTCGGAACTCGCCCGTCGGCTGAACCTGATGGCCGAGCAACTGGAGAACCTCCTGGAGACGCGCAACCGCCTGGCAGTCCTCGAGGAGCGCAACCGTCTGGCCCGCGACCTGCACGATAGCGCCAAGCAGCAGGCCTTTGCCGCCGCCGCCCAGATCGGCGCCGCCCGCGCCCTGGTGGAGGCCAACCCCGCGGCGGCCCGTGAGCGCCTGGCCGAGGCCGAGGAACTCGTCTACGCCCTGCGGCAGGAGCTCAGCGGCCTGATCGACGAGTTGCGGCCGCCCGCGCTGCACGGGCAGGGCCTGGCCGGGGCGCTGCAGGACCTGGCGGATGGCTGGTCGCGCCGGACGGGCATCCGGGCGGACGTGCAGGTGAGCGGCGAGAAGACCATTCCGCTGGCCACCGAGCAGACGCTGCTGCGCATCGCCCAGGAGGCGCTGGCCAACGTCAGCCGCCACAGTGGCGCGGCCAACGCCCGCATCGGCCTGCGCTGCGAGAACGGCCACATCACGATGACCATCGAGGACGACGGGCGGGGGTTCGAGCCGGCGACGGCCCCCCGGGGGGTCGGGCTCCAGTCGATGCGGGAGCGGGCCGAGTCGCTGCCCGGGGGCCGCTTGACCATCGAGAGCGCGCCGGGCGCCGGCGCCCGCGTACGCGTTGCCTGTCGCCTGGATGAGCCTGCGGAGGGCAAAAGATGACCGACAAGCCGATCACGGTGCTCCTGGTCGACGACCACGAGGTGGTGCGCAGCGGCATGCGCGCCTACCTGGGCAGCCTACCCGGCTTTCAGGTGGTGGGCGAGGCGTCCTCGGGGCAGGATGCCGTGCAGTTGGTGGAGACCCT
>JAAZBQ010001002.1 GCA_012513725.1 Chloroflexota bacterium | reverse complement strand
GTGCGTCCCTACGGGCTCGGCGCCGACTATGTGGTGCACTCGGCGACCAAGTACTTGTCGGGGCATGGCGATGTGCTGGCCGGCGTGGTGGCGTGCTCAGAGGAGGCCGCCGCCGGCCTGCGCGAGCGCCAGAAGGTGCTGGGGGCCAACCTGGGGCCCCAGGAGGCCTGGTTGGCCCTGCGGGGGCTCAAGACGATGCCGCTCCGGGTCCGGGAGCAGTGTCGCAACGCCGCGGCGGTGGCCGGGTGGCTCGGCGAGCAGGAGGCCGTCGCCCAGGTGCTGTACCCGGGGCGGCCGGACCACCCGCAGCACGAGGTGGCCACGCGCCTCTTCGGCGGGCGGGGGTACGGGGGCATGATCTCGTTGGAGATCCGCGGCGCCGGCCGGGCGGAGGTCTTTCGCTTCATGGAGGCGCTGCGCCTCGTGCAACCGGCTACCACCCTGGGGGATGTCTATAGCCTGGTGCTCTACCCGGCGATGTCCTCGCACCGCGCCCTCACCGCCGAGCAGCGGCAGAGCCTGGGGATCGGCGACGGCCTGGTGCGCCTCAGCGTGGGCATCGAGGATCCCGACGATATCATCGCGGACCTGGAGCAGGCACTGCGGGCTGCCCGATAGAACACGCCCTCCCCGTGACTGTAAGTCACGGGGAGGGCGTGGAGTCAGGCGTGTGCCAGGCTAGACGTAGCGGTCCCGCAGCCGTTCGAACTCGTCGAGCATGGCCATAAAGTTGTCATAACGCGTGTTCATGGCCACCGAGTGGCTGGGACCGAGGATGAACCCGCCTCCCGGTGCCCCGCGCTCGAGCGCCGTGCGCACCTCTTGACGAGCCTCGTCTGGCGTGCCGTCGATCAGCTTTTCCACCGAGATGCCGCCCCAGAAGGCCAGGGCGTGGCCGTACCGCTCCTTGAGTAGGCCGACCTCCATCCCGGCCGTGGTCTGCAGCGACTGATAGCAGTCGATCCCCGTCTCGATGAACTGGTCCATCAACGGGATGTTGTTCCCACAGTTGTGCAAGATGACTTGCGGCGTGTACTGCTTGATGTGCTCTATGCGCTCGCGCATGTAGGGGAGGCAGTGCTCCCGGAACATGCCCGGCGAAATCAGTGGTCCGTTCGAGCCGGCCATGTCCTGCTCGACGAGGACGCCGGGCGCCTGGGTGCGGATGTAGTAGGGATCCATGGCGTTCTGGCGCGCCACGGCGCGGCGGTTCCCGGCGCGCACCACCTCGGGCTTGAGGGCGTAGAGCATGAGTCCCGTCTCGGTGTTGCCCAGCCGGGTGAGGGCAGTGATCCCCGGAGTAGGGGAGGCGATGTAGCGCTCATCCCCGAGTTCGGAGTAGACATAATCCCAAACCTCGAACATGGAGGGGTCGGGCGGGCTTACGTCCACCTCTTCCTCGAACTGCGAAACGTCATAGTCGTCCACTGCCGGGGCAGGGGAGGGATCGTAGACGCACTGGATCTCGTTGGCCCGCCATTCTGCCTGGTAGATGCGACCGCGGCGATCCTCCCATCGGTTCTCGCCGATCTTCTTGGGCGGGTCGGGGACATAGTCTGCCGGAGGCAGCACCATGGGCTCTTTGGGGAGGATGAG
>JAAZBQ010001001.1 GCA_012513725.1 Chloroflexota bacterium | reverse complement strand
CGCCCTCCTCGTAGGCAATCGCCGTCGGGAGGTAGCCCACCACGCCGTCCGTGTAGCCGAGGGCCATGGTGCTCGACGCGGCAGACCGCCTTCTGGCGTACAGGGCGTACTCGACGAACGCCTCTCCGCCGAGCCCCACCAGCACCACGTCGCCGAGTCGCAGCCCGTGGATCGGCGATGGCGAGGTGCCGCCCCCGTCCACCGGGATGGCCATCTCCCGGGCCACGTTCGCGATCGGCAGGGCGCCGGCCGGCGTGGGCGTCTCCAGGGCCATCAGCACGGCCTGGGCCGCCCTGTGGCCGTTCTCGGCCATCTGCCGGAAGGAGCGCTCGCCGCGGTAGGGGTTCTGGTCCGCGCCGCAGCCCTGCAGAAAGACGGCTACCGTCCCCGGACGGGCGTCCTCGATCTCCCGGACGGCCATCCCCATCCACTCGGCCGAGATCAGCAGGTTCTCGCCGCCCATGGTGGTGCCGTGCATCGGGATGCTCCACAGCACCAGGTCAGTCTCGCCTTCCCGGCGGAACCGCCACACGGTGGCCTCGCCCAGGGTGGGCCCCTCGGGATTACGGCCCAGGATGATCTCGCCCTCGGGGGTGCGCTCCCGGCGGTTGAGCCCCACGTCGGCGGGCGCCCAGGAAGTCTCCAGCGTCGCCGGGACGAGGTCCTCCAACGCACCGGCGGCGGCCTCGACGGCGCCGGCCATCACGCCGCGAAAGGCCTCCTCATCGTAGCGCTCGCTGCCCACCCGGCCGATCAGCGGCCCGGCGTGGGTGTGGGAAAAGTTCAGGATCGCGGCCTCAGGGGCCAGCCCGGTGCGCTCGGCGATGGCCTCCTGCACCCGGCGGCCCTGGGACACCTCCAGCGAGCACACGTCCAGGGTGACCAGGACGAAGCGCTGGTCGCCGTCCGAGAAAGCCACGGCGTTGGCGTACAGGTCGTCGTGGACGCCCTCGGAGGGTTCGGTCCGTGAGGCATAGCCCATCAGAAAGGTGCCCACGGGCGGGGTGATGCGGATCCGTCGGTGGCCGACGTGCAACTGCTGTTCGCTCATCTCGGGCCTCCTGCGAGTAGGGGAAGAGACGCGTGAGCGGAGCATACCACGGAGCCCGGCCCGCCGCTACCGAGGCGCTCCCGTTGACAGCGTATCGCCCCAACGTATAGTGGGCGCGGGCCGCCATCGGGCGGTCACGCTTCCAGAGAGGATGGTGGATCCCATGACACTCACCGCGCGAGACGTTCACGAGCATATCCGCTCCATTGCCCCCTGGGTAGACTGGCAGGGCCGCACCCCCGACGGGTTCAAGCACGGCGACCCCGATACCCCGGTACGCGCCATCGCCGTCGGCTGGCAGTCGTTGCAGTCGGCCCTCGAGGAGGCCGACGCCCTGGGCTGCAACCTGTTCATCACCCACGAGCCCACCTTTTACGCCCACATGGATGACGACGAGTCGCTCAAGGCCTCCCCTCCGGGAGATCACAAGCGCGCGTTCCTGGAGCGCACGGGCATGGTCGTCTACCGCTGCCACGACGCATGGGACGTCTATCCTGGCTTGGGCATTGTGGACGCCTGGGGCGAGTACCTGGGCCTGGGCGAGCCCGTCTCCCGCAAGAAGTTCCACAACCTGTACGCGGTGCCCTGCACCTCCGCCTGGGAGCTGGCCCGGCGCATCGCCGCCCGTCTGCAACCCCTTGGCGAGCAATCCGTACAGTTCATAGGGAAGCCGTGGCAGATGGTGAGCCGCCTGGCCATCGGCACGGGGGCCATCACCCGGGCGCGGGAGATGGTCGAGATGGGCGCCGACGTGGTGCTCCTCACCGACGATGGGATGAGCACCTGGCGGGATGGCTCCTGGCTGGCGGATCTTGGGGTGCCGGCGATCATCGCGAACCACAACACCGCCGAGGT
>JAAZBQ010000197.1 GCA_012513725.1 Chloroflexota bacterium | reverse complement strand
TATGCATCGTATTGAGCCTTTGGCTGTCCAACCTGCTGATCCCATCAGTCCTGTGAATCTTGTTCATCCTGTCCACCCTCCCGAAATCCTGTCCTCTCGCCCCGGATTTTGACACCCCTCACCCCCGCCCATATGATCCAGAGTATGGATAGACATTCCGCCCCGCCCACCATCGACCGCGCCCGCAGCCTGCTGATCAAGCCGGCCTCGGGAGACTGCAACCTGCACTGCCGGTACTGCTTTTACCACGACCGCCCGACGGACCCCTACAAGCAGGGCCGCCGGCACCGCATGAGCCCCGAGGTCCTCGATACCCTCATCCACCAGGGGATGCGCCTCCAGCGGGATAACGCCACCTTTGGCTGGCAGGGCGGCGAGCCCACCCTTTGCGGCCTGGACTTTTTCCGCGAGGTGGTGCGGCTCCAGCAGGCGTACGGCTATGACGGACAGTCGGTCTCCAACGGCCTGCAGACCAACGGCCTGCTCCTGAACCGCGACTGGGCAGCGTTCCTCCGCGAGTACCACTTTTTGCTCGGCGTCAGCCTGGACGGCCCCGCCCGCTACCACGACCACTATCGCACGTACGCCAACGGCGATCCCACCCAGGAGCGGGTGCTGGACGTCCTGCGGATGCTGGCCGAGGAGCACGTAGAGTTTAACGTGCTCACCGTGATCAACCGCTTCAACGCCGACCACGGCGTGGAGATCTATGACTATCTCGTCGAGCAGGGGTTCGACTTTTTGCAGTTCATCCCCTGCGTCGAGGTGGACCCCGCCAGCGGCGCCATCACCGATTTTTCCCTCTCGCCGGAGCAGTTTGGCGATTTCCTCTGCGCCGTGTTCGATCGCTGGTACAACGGCGGGTCGCCGGAAGTCTCCGTGCGGGATTTCGAGGCCACCCTGGCCATCTATCTCGGCCAGCCGGCGCCGCTCTGCTGCTATCAGGAGCGCTGCGGGGGGTACCTGGTCGTCGAGTACAACGGGGACGTCTACCCCTGCGACTTTTTCGTGCGCGATGATCTCTACGTGGGCAACATCATGGAGACCCCCCTGGAGACCCTCTTCCATGCCGAGGTGACCCGCCACTTTGCCGACGCCAAGGCGGATCCGCGCCCCGAGTGCCAGGCCTGCCCCTGGTTGCCCCTGTGCATGCAGGGCTGCCCGCGCTTTGTGGGGGTGGATGGCACGCCACACCACTACCTCTGCCGTGCGTACCAGCGCTTCTTTTCCCACGCCCACGAGGGGTTCCTGGCCCTGCGCGACCGGTGGCTCTTCTCCAACGGCATGGACCCCCGCTACGCCCCGCGGATCCCGGCGCAGCCCATCGGCCGCAACGACCCCTGCCCGTGCGGCTCGGGCCGCAAATACAAGGCCTGCTGCGGCCGGGGGGCGGCGCGATGACCCGGCATATGGAAACCCGCGGCGTGGTGTTTGACTGGGGTGGGGTGCTCCAGCGCACCGTGGACCCCGCGCCCCGGGAGGCGCTGGCCGCCGAGGTGGGCCTCTCCCGGGACGCCCTGGAGGAGGCCATCTTTGGCAGCGCCGTGTGGGACGCCGCCTCTCGCGGCGAGTGCCCGGCCGACGCCGCCTGGGAGGCCATCGCCGAGGGGATCGGCTGGCCCGTGGCGCGGCTGGACGACTTGGTGGAGCGATTCTTTGCCGGCGACCGGGTGGACGAGGCGCTGGTGCGCCTCATCGAGGGCCTGCGCGCCGGCGGCGTGCCGGTGGGGCTCCTCTCCAACGCCCCGCCCGGGCGGGCGCGCGGCGCGTCGAGCGCCGGCCGCTGGGGGATGGAAGGGCTGTTCGACGCCCAGGTGTTCTCCTACGAGGTCGGCGTGTTGAAACCCCATCGGGCGATGTACGAGCGCATCCTCGGCGACCTCGGCCTGGACGCCGAGGGCGTGTTATTCATCGACGACGTGCCGGAGAACGTCGCCGCGGCCCGGGCGGCGGGGATGGACGGGCTGTTGTTTCGGGGCACCACGGCGCTCTATGATGCCCTCCGCCAGCGGGGGCTGCCGGTGCCGCCAGAAGAGACCCCCTGAGGGTGCGCCCGCCGGGGGATGGGAACGGGGGAGATTCGCGTGAACGACGTCGAGCGCAGTATTTTCAAGACCTGCGACATTCTGGGCCTCTACGGCACGGACCTGGACGAGGGCACGGCATACCTCTTGGGGCGCGCCGTCGGCAGCCGCGCCCAGGGCCGGCGGGTGGTAGTCGGGGCGGACGTGCGTCCCTCCTCGCCGATCCTGGCCCGCTCGCTGGTGAACGGCCTGCTCCGTTCCGGCGCCGACGTCATCGACCTCGGCCAGGCGCCCACCCCGGCCCTGCACTATGCCCGGGCGCAGCGGGAGGCCTATGGCACCGTGGTGGTGACCGGCTCGCACCACCCGGCTGCCTACAACGGCTTTCGGATCACCCTCGGCGACCTGCCGATGACCCCCGAGGAGCTCGCCGCTCTCCGCCTCTCCATGGAG
>JAAZBQ010000196.1 GCA_012513725.1 Chloroflexota bacterium | reverse complement strand
TCAGCCGGCCGGTCTCCGGCGGGATCTGGCGCAGACGCTCGGCGCGGGTGGTGCCGTCGACGCGGTCGCGGGCGTCGATGGCCTCGAGATGCTGCATGCGCGCGAGGATCTCCGGCGGGATGGTGTGAAACATGGGCGTGCGGGCTCCTTGATCTGGTGGTGAACAGAAACCCGCGCACACCGTGATGCGCGCGGGCTGGGTTCGGGTGCAGTGGGGTTCAGCGCCAGTCGTCGACCGAGACGCTCTTGGAGTGCGAACCGCCAAAGATGCGCCAGTAGCCGTTCGTCTCCCCGCCGACCACCACTACCTGGATGGCGTCCCTTTTGAACATCGGGATCATCTCATCCGGCGCGGCCTGGTGCTGCATCACGTAGAACGGGTCCGCCCCGTTCAGCGCCCGGGGCAGGTGATAGTTCACCACCAGCTGATAGTCCCAGTACTCGCTCGCCGGCAGCGTGGCGTGCTCGTACGCCCAGTCGATGAGGTCCTCCTTTTTGCGGAACCCCGCCTTGGAGACGAACAGCCGGGCGGTGATGGGATCGAGTACAAAGGTGGGCGCCGAGCGGGGATCGATCCCCCGCAGGAGGTGCTGGACGTGCTGCTGCCAGTGCGTATCCCGGAGGCCCAGGGTGAACGCCGTGGAGCGCACGCCGCCCCAGATACTCACCACGCTCTCGTCCTTGCGGAACCCCTGCTGCACGTGGAACGGCTCCCAGGGCGAGCGCTCCTCGTTCTCGGCATAGCAGACCGAGTTGTAGGAGTAGTTGTTGCCCATGGAGCCGAGGTAGGTGTGCCCCGGCACCGAGCCGCCCTGGAGGTTCATGGACAGCAGTCCGTACGCCCGGCCGATGGTGGCGTTCGCCTCGTTAAAGGGCCCCAGCGCCCCGGTCCCCCAGTTCATGCCGATCTCCCGGCGGATGGGGCCGTTTACCACTACCATGTTGGCGCTGCTGGAGGTCGTCGATCCCCGGGCCGAGACCCCCGAGGCCGCCAGGGCCAGGATGACGGGGAAGAACTCGGGTCGGGCGCCGGCCATCACCGCGTTCACCGCCACCTTTTCCACCGAGTAGGACCAGTACTCCCGGTTCCCGGTGGGCCGCAGGCGGCCGATGATCTCGTCCGGCTTACGGCTGGTGCCGGCCAGCATGGCCTCCACCCGTTCCTCGGTGGGGAGGACGATGGGGAGATAGTCGGTCCAGTGCTTGTCCATGAACAGGCGCCGGAGCGCCTCCTCGCTCTCCGCCTCGACGTAGCGGGGGGTGGTACGGCCGAAATCGTACTCCCCCGTCTCCTCCTCGGTGAGGGGCTGGGTGAGGGCGTCGATCACCTCGCGCATCACGGGGCGATCGGTGACGGGGTCCACGCCCTCGACGTAGGCGCGCAGCTCCTCGGGCGTCTTTCCCATCACGGGCTGGGGCACCCAGACGAGGCGCTGGAAGGGCATCCCGCGGGAGAAGGCCGTCTGCTCCACGGCGTCCACAAAGGCGTCGGTGTGCACCGAGGCCGTGGGGATGCCGTACTCGATCTCCAGATTGATGCAATGCACGGCGACCGCCGGCGCGCAGGTGCTTCAATGCCCCACGCCGAGGACCATGGCATCGCCGTGCTCCTGGATCTCGCGAAAGAGGTCGGGGTCCACGTCCGAGTGGGTGCCGGCTTTCGAGCGGCGCACCGTCTTGACCACGGGCATGTTGCGGGCGAACCAGGCTTCCATCTGGTCCATAAAGAGGTCCGAATCGTCGAACCGGCAGTCCACGAGGTAGACCGTCTTGCCCTCGAGGGTGTCCAGGCGCGGCGCCATGCGGGCCTGGTCGATGTGCGGCGGGAACCCCTGGGGGTTCAGGACGCGGAGCGTGTCAGCAGCCATGGGGCCTCCTCCCGTCGGTGGGGTATTCACGGGATCGATGGGCCGCATCGTAAACGTTACCCTTCAGCGGGTCAAGCAGCCGCCCAGCCCTGTGCATGGACAAGAAAGACAAGAATTCAACGCAAAGACGCAAAGGGAGAAACCCCTGACTGCCATAGCGCATACGTTTCCCTCTTTGCGGCCTTTGCGTCTTTGCGTTGAATTCTGCTCTTGTGCCCGCACTCGCCTGGGGGTCGGCGGCTCTAGAGCCCCAGGAGCGAGTACAGGTACGGCACCGTGCGGGCCGGGTTGCGCTCGGCCATCAGGTCGGCCATGCGGACGTCGTCGATGCGATCGGTGATGGCCTCCAGCTTGCGGGTGAGGGCGAACGCCGCAGAGTAGTTCTCGACGGTGTCCACCTCCTTGGGAAAGACGTCGAAGGAGTACCAGTCGTCGTCATAGCCCAGGCGGCGCAGGGTGTGGAAGAGCTCGACGAACTCCCACACGTGGTAGGTGCCGGGGAGCATGTCCCAATCCCAACGGCCGTCGTTGTCGTTCAGGTGCACGTAGAACAGGCGCCCGGCCTTGGCCAGGAGGGCGGCGGACTGGGCGGCGTTCTCCCCGGCATAGATGGCGTGGCCGATATCCAGGGTGGCGCCGAGGTTCT
>JAAZBQ010001000.1 GCA_012513725.1 Chloroflexota bacterium | reverse complement strand
TGGGCGAGGGGCTGGGCGGCGTGCGCTTTGCGGCCCAGGTCTCTGCCCGCCCCGAGTTGGGGATCGCGGCGGGGAGCGCCGAACTCCACGTGCCCACCCCAGGGGTGCACACCGTGTTGCCGGCCCTGGCGGCCGTGGCCGTGGGGCTCGTCGAGGGGCTCGGCTGGGGCGAGATCGCCCGGGGTCTCGAGGCGCAGGCCGCCGTCCTGCGTCTGGCGCCGAAGCGGGTTCGTGGTGGAGGCGTAACGCTCCTGGATGACACGTACAACGCCAGCCCCTTGTCCACCCGGGCGGCGCTGGATCTCTTGGCCCAGTTGCCGGGCCGGCGCGTCGGGGTGTTGGGCGACATGCTGGAGCTCGGCGCCTACGAGGCACAGGGACACCGCGAGGTGGGCGAGCGCGCCGGGGAGATCCTCGACGTGTTGGTCACGGTGGGCCCGCGGGCCGTGGGCATCGCGGATGCGGCCGTGCGCCGGGGCCTGCCCCCCGAGGCGGTCAGGATGGCGGAGAGCGTGGAGGAGGCCATCGGCATCGTGGCGGACCTGCTGCGAGAGGGAGACGTGCTGCTGGTCAAGGGCTCCCGAAGCGTGGGCCTGGAGGCGCTCGTGGCCGCCATCGAGGAGCGGGAGGCGTGATGGCGTCGGCAGCGATGGTGGCCGCGGCGGCGTTCCTGCTCACCGTGCCCTGGGGCGGCGTGCTGGTGGATGCTCTCCTGCGGCGCGGGATCGGCAAGAACATCCGCGCCGAGGAGCCCGACGCGCACCAGCAAAAGGCGGGCACCGCCACCATGGGCGGCTTGCTGTTCCTCGGCGGGCTAACCGTCGTCTCCATCGCGCTGGCGCTGGCCGGGTATCCCGGCGTGCTGGCGCCGCTGGCCGTGGCGCTGACCTACGGCCTCTTGGGCGCCTTTGACGACATCCAGGGCCTGCGCGACGCGGGCGGCGTCGGCTGGCTGGCGCGCAGCAAATTCCTGGTGCAGTGGGCGGTGGCGCTGGTCCTGGCCGTGGGCCTGTACCTGGTGGCCGAGCAACGGGTGTTGGTGGTGCCGCTGACGGGCACGGTGGTGGGCCTGGGGTGGTGGTTCGTGCCGATCGCGGCGCTCCTCATCGTCTGGACCTCCAACGCGGTGAACTTTACCGACGGGATGGACGGGCTGGCGGGGGGCACCTCGGCGATCGCGGCGGGCGCCTACGCGGTGGTGGCCCTCGCCGCCGGGAGGCCGGACCTCGCGCTCTTTGCCGCGGCGTTGGCCGGGGCGGTGTTGGCCTTCTTGTGGTTTAACGTGCATCCGGCGCGCCTGTTCATGGGCGATATCGGCGCGCAGGCCCTGGGGGCGGGGTTGGCCGCCATCGCCGTACTCACCGGCCACTGGCTGGTGTTGCCGCTCATCGGCCTGGTGTTCATGCTCGAAGGGCTGTCGGTGATGGTGCAGGTGGGCTACTTTAAATGGTCGCGCCGGCGCTACGGAGAAGGGCGACGGGTGTTCCGCATGACTCCGCTGCACTATCACTTTGAGTTGGGCGGGATGTCAGAGATACAGGTGACCCTGCGCCTCTGGATCCTCGCGGCGGTAGCCGCTGCGGCGGGCGTCGCGCTCGCGGTGGGGCGCATATGATCGAGAGGGAGCAGCTACGCGGTCTGCGGGTGGGGATCGTCGGCGCGGCTCGTGAGGGCCTCGCGCTGACGCGCTACCTCCTGGCCAGTGGCGCCCGCGTGACCCTGAGCGACACCAAACCGGCGGAGGCCCTGGGCGAGGGCGTCGCCGCGCTCGCGGACCGGGGGGCGCAGTTGGTCCTCGGCGGGGCGCCGCTGGACCTCGGCGGGCTGGACGTGTTGTTCCTCAGCCCGGGCGTGCCCCCCACGGCGCCGGTGGTGCGCGAGGCGCGGGAGCGGGGGCTGCCGCTCTCCAGCGAACCACGCCTGTTCACCCAGGTGTGCCGCGCGCCGGTGGTGGGGATCACGGGCTCTGCGGGCAAGACGACGACCACCGCGCTGGTGGGCCACATGCTGGAACAGGCCGGCCTGCGCACCTGGGTGGGGGGTAACATCGGCATGGCCCTCACCGAGCGGCTGCTGGACCCCCAGGGGCCCGACGTGGCGGTGATGGAGCTCTCGTCGTTCCAGTTGGAGCTCTTTTCCCCCGCCTACCAGGGCGAGGCGGTGGAGGCTCGGCGGTCGGCGGCCTCGCGGGTGCTCTC